>JBICHZ010000186.1:0-22352 GCA_043101355.1 Rhodopirellula sp. JB044 | reverse complement strand
TGCATCTGTTCTCGAGTATGTTCTAATTTAGCCGTTAATGCTTGTCCTTGATATAAGGCTTGAGCACAGACCTCGCCTGCATGATTGACGCGCATCAAACCAGCTACGTGCTTTTTTTCATTCATGGTAAGTTTGATCGTGACTCACCACTAGTAATTTTTGCCAGCTCTCGTGTTTGGAAAATGGGTCTGTCACAAGATCCACTACCGCCTACCCGAAAACCGAGCTGCGCCGGATCACTAGAGCTTTTCTCAAGAAAGGAAATTACGGAAATGGCAGGGCATTCCAAATGGGCCAACATCCAACACCGTAAAGGTCGTGTCGACGCGGCCCGCGGGAAGCAATGGAGCAAGCTCAGCAAAGCAATCATCGTGGCCGCCAAAACAGGCGGCGGAGACCCAGCGGCCAACATCCGCCTCCGCAAAGCGATCGATGACGCCAAAGCCGTCTCGATGCCCAAAGACAACATCGAGCGGGCCATCAAACGCGGGACCGGCGAACTCGGCGGCGATGCCGTGGAAGAGGTACTCTACGAAGGGTACGGCCCCGGTGGCGTTGCCGTCATGTGCTCGGCACTCACCGACAACCGCAATCGCACCACGCCTGAACTGAGAACCCTGTTCGGCAAACACGGCGGTGAACTCGGTAAAACCGGATGCGTGTCCTATCTGTTTGAACGCAAAGGACTCTTCATCTTTCCGTCCGGAACCGATGAAGAAAGCGTGACCGAGATCGCACTCGAAAACGGCGGCGAAGACGTCGAGGCAGACGACGACGGGCAGATCCAGGTCACCTGTCCACCTGAAACTTACGATGCCTTGTCCGACGCCTTCGACACGGCCGAACTGAAAGCCGACGTTAACGAGATCACTCAGATCGCCTCAACCAACGTCGATCTCGACAGCTCGGTTTCCGGCAAAGTGATGTCGCTGCTCGAAGCCCTCGACGATCACGATGACATCCAAAACGTGAGCACCAACGCGAACTTCCCCGAGAGCGACGAATAGGCGAACACAAAACGCCGCCGGTCGGCACCAGATACCTCAACAGCCTACGAAAGGCTCTTGAGCCACTGTTTGCCCTGTTCGACCGATTCGAATTTGAGGTCTTTAAGCTGCGTTTGCAGCTTTCGGTCGTCGCAGTCGACGGCCGTTTCGACCGAGAAGATTTGACGATTTGAGAGCGACTGCACCAACGTTGAAATCAAGAACTGTTGCTCGGCAGTAAGCTCGCACGCCCCCGTTCCCATTTCGACGCCGGGATCAATCTTCATGGGCATCCCGTCGTAGCGATGGGCATCGAGGTGCGTTAGCGACAGGATCGCCTTGGAACTTTCCATGACCTGGACCTCCGGGTCACCCATCCACAACCCACATGTTACAAGCGATTGCTGCTGTTGGTGATCGATGAGCGAGTGCGATTCAATGTCGAAATGACTCATCGCAGCCGCCACCCGCGTGTCCGCTGGAAGGACCGGAACGTGATCCAAACGAGTGCTGCGACGCAGTTGCAAGAAAGAACGGTTCATGGGCGGACGGTAGGTCGAGGTTTGAACGACCATCCGATCAATCGTGCGGTCCACGGTATACCCGCTGCGTGAAAGCAACGAACCGGTGCGAGCATCCGAAACCGGCACCCCGATGCCGTGCCCGATCGGCGCGAGTCCTGCGTAGCCGTTGAATCCGTCGCGGACGGTTCCGACGCGGACCTCGGTAACGCCAACCTCTCTCAAATTCTCTTCGACCGCCTTGAGCAATTGATCACAGATCGCGAGCCCCGGCTCGTCGGCAAAACAGAGTGCGGCGATCGTAGCCGACGAAGGCGTTTGCTCGGCATCGGCGGCGTTGTTCTCATCGCCGGCACCCTCACCATCGGACTGATCGAGAAACCAATGCGCCCACGCGATGACCTGACCATCGGCGAGCCCCACCATCAACGTCGCCGGATCGAAGAAGTTCCTCGACATCAAGGCGCGTTCCAAAATCGAAACGCTCACCGGAGGAGTTTGCCGTGCCGCCTGCCAATGCCGAATCCAAACTTCGAACACCCCCGGAAGGTCGCAGTTTTGGAAAGGACGAATAATGGCCATGGGGATAATCTCAATTCGGCTGCCAAGCACGCGTGTTTTTTCGTGTCGCCTCATTGCAACACTTCTCGCGTTCGAACGCGTACCAACACTAACCTAGCATCTCGTTGCGCACAATCACGGATCGACCTCCGGTGACTCGCAATGAAAGTCACGACATCGATAAACCGTAAACGACTCTCCGAGTGCTTGCTTGCCGTCGAGCAATTCCTTGCCAACGGGCGATGCCGCCTGGGCGCCGACTCCATTATGCGACGACGAAGGTGTCGCCCACACCAGCGTGGTGGCGGGGCGATAGGAGCCCAGCATCCGCCGCGCCACATCGACCGCAGACTCACTGTCGTTCAACGCGATCACCCACTCGCCGTTGTCGTGGTACAGCTCGTCGATGACGCTGATGAGAGCGGCACAGGCACGGGTCTGAGTACGAATCACTGTCTCGCCGCACCGCAGCGTATGGTTCACCGCATCGAGCCATTTGGATTCACCCGTGATTCGAGCGAGTTTCAAACAAACCATCGCCGCCGACGCATTCCCGCTGACGAGCGAACCGTCGTGCCAGTCCTTGTTGCGAGTGAGCAGCGGATCGGAATCACTCGCGGTGTAGTAAAACCCGCCTTCCTCGCGGTCCATAAAACGCTCGATCAAATCATCCGCGAGCGCAACCGCATCGACCAACCAACGTTCCTCGCCGGTCGCCTCATACAAACTCACCAATGCATCGGCGAGCAGCGCGTGATCATCGACAAACGCATCCCCGTGGGCGGTGCCCTGACGGTACACGTGCAGCAGTCGCCCGTCGGGGTCTCGCATCTTTTCCAAAACAAAACCGGCGACTCGCTTTGCGGTTTCGAGATAGTCGTCACGTCGCATCACGACGCTGGCAACACAAAACGCCCGAACCGCCAAGGCGTTCCATGCGACAACGATTTTGTCGTCCCGCTGCGGCCTCACTCTCTTTTCGCGGGCGACTCGCAATTGCTCACGATCCGCGGCGAGTTCTTCCCGCAGATCGCTCAATGGGACAGACAACACTTCTGCCCAGTGCGTCAACGGTTGTGGCAAATTAGGAATCGACGCCCCTTCGAAATTGCCTTCCTCGGTGATGTCATAGACGCGGCAAAAACGAGATCCCCGCTGCGCACCGAGAACCTGCTCCACGTCGGCCGGCTTCCAAACATAAAATTTGCCCTCGACACCTTCACTATCGGCGTCTTCGCTGCAGTGAACCCCGCCGGCTTCGTCCAACATGTCGCGTTGAAGGTAA
The DNA here is from genome assembly GCA_043101355.1 of Rhodopirellula sp. JB044. Classification (GTDB taxonomy): domain Bacteria; phylum Planctomycetota; class Planctomycetia; order Pirellulales; family Pirellulaceae; genus Rhodopirellula. Next base: position 18,999 of record JBICHZ010000186.1, on the reverse strand, counting down.
TCCAAGATCTCTGCGGCGACTTCACCGTGGCGTGCGTTCCCACTGACCTGCATCGCCCGCGTGTACACCTCCGCGAGCAGCCCGTTGTCGTAGAGCATTTTCTCGAAATGCGGTACCAGCCACTTTGCGTCGACGCTGTACCGAGAGAAACCACCGCCGATGTGATCGCGAATCCCGCCCGCCGCCATTTTGTCGAGCGTCAACTCTACCGCCTCGATCAAACGCCGATCCTCCGTTCGGGCAGCCACCCGCAACATCAGATCGAGATCCGTCGCGTGAGGAAATTTGGGAGCATCGCCAAAGCCGCCCCATGTCGTGTCCAACGTTTTCAAAACCAGTTCAATCGCCACGCCGACCCGATCCGCTCCGGGCGTCTCTTTCGCAGTCGCATCGGTACCAACCGCTAACTTTTGCAGGCTCTCGGTTATCTCCCCGGCGTGGCTCGTGATATCCTCGCGTCGGTTCGCCCACGCATCGACCAACGCGTCGAGTACCTGAGGAAAACTCGGCATGCCCCCGTGAGGCAACACGGGCCAGTACGTTCCCGCGTAGAACGGCCTGCCTTCATGGTCCAAAAATACACTCATTGGCCATCCACCATGACCGGTCATTAACTGCACCGCGTTCATGTAAACCTGATCGAGATCGGGACGCTCCTCTCGGTCCACCTTGATGCAAACAAAGTGTGTGTTGAGAAACTCGCCCACCTGCTCGTTTTCGAAACTCTCATGGGCCATGACGTGACACCAATGACAGGCCGCATACCCGATCGACAAAAACACGGGCACGTCGCGAGCACGTGCGGCAGCAAAAGCTTCTTCACCCCACGGCATCCAATCCACCGGATTGTCTTGATGCTGCAGTAGATAGGGGCTGAGTGATCCAGCGAGTTGGTTGGGCATGAGGAAGGTCCGGTGATGGAACAAAGAGTCCGGTGGTCAGACAATGTCGGCGATCTTTCAGTTTTCAGCCGACCATCATAGAGTTTTTCCTACCACTCACCATTGCGGCCTCTCGCCATCGCGGCGGCCTCATCGTCGCGGTCTTTCGCACGACTCTATCACCGACCGGTTGCGATCTTTCGACGCGACCCCCAATCGGTTAAAACTAGATCCCTGCCGGCGAACATTCAAAACGTGGCCTCTTTTGGGAAACAGCTAGGACATGCCTGAGCGTCTCGTTTCAAACCAATCGTTGCCTCTCGCCTCCGCCGGCACGCCGCTCGTCTCGGTCGGCACTCAGTGGGTTGTCGATGCCAGCGGTTGTGATCCTAAAAAGCTGCAGTCGCTCGAAACCATCGGATCGATTTGCCGACGCGTCATCGACTCACTCGCATTAACGGTCATCGGCGATCCGGCCTCGCACCGATTCGCGGCCCCGCACGGCGTGACGATGCTGTACCTCCTCAGTGAATCACACTTGGCCGTCCACACGTACCCCGAACACGGGCTGGCGACGTTCAACTTTGTGTGCTGCCGCGACGAAGCAGAGTGGCCGTGGAAAGCGGAACTCGGAACGAGCCTCGGTGCCGACGATGTTTGCATCCGAGTGCTCCAACGAGGGACGTGGCATCACCATCGCGAACGCGAATCCGACAACGCCTCGGTCATGGAGGCGTTGCAGTGATCGGCGCGCGTTCGCATAAAAAGAAAGGCGGTGCTTGCCCGAACTGCGGTGGGCCCGTCGAATTTCGTTTCGACGCGACCATGGTGACCGTCTGCGATTTTTGCCACAGTGCGATCGCCCGCAACGACCGTGACATTGAATTGATCGGCAAAGTGGCCGAACTCGTCGAAACGAACTCTGTGATGCACCTCGGTTCCACCGGGCACTATCGCGGGAAACCGTTTGAGTGCATCGGACGGGTTCAGTATCAACACGCTGCCGGCGGCTACTGGGACGAATGGTACCTGCGTTTGCCGGGCGACAAGATGGCTTGGTTGGCCGACGCCCAGGGACAATTGCACCTGACGTTCCCGCGACCGATCCGCAAAAAGATGCATGTCCCCGATTTCAACGAACTTCGCGTCGGCGAGGAGATTTCGTTGGGCGACAACGAACTCGTCGTCAGCGAGAAAGGTGTCGCCACTTCGTTCGCCGCTCAGGGCGAAATCCCATGGAATTTCCGCCCCGGTGACGACCACGTCTACGCCGATCTACAAGGTAGCGAGGGTTGGTTTGCAACCTTTGAATACGACTCCGAAGACGCCGACGCAAAGAAGCAATTGTCGGTTGGCAAAACCATCGCACTCGAGGAACTCAATCTCGACCCTCCGGCGGTCGTCACTGCCGAAGAGGACGCGGTAAAACGAGTCGCAATCCTCAGTTTGAATTGCCCACAGTGCGGCGGACCGCTGGATCTGCGAACACCTGACCAAACCATGCGGGTCGGCTGCCCGAACTGCGGCGCGTTGCTCGATGCCGAGCAAGGCAAACTCAAAATCCTCAACATCGTCGACAGACGACAACTGCATCCTGAGATCCCTTTAGGATCGGTCGGCCGATTCAAATGCCCCGACAAAGTCAGCGATCATGAGTTCACGGTAATCGGATTCCTCGAACGCTACGCCTTGTACCAAGGCACGACGTACCCATGGCGTGAATACCTGCTACACAATCCCGAAATCGGGTTCCGTTGGCTCGTTGAAAACGATCGCCATTGGTCCTTCGCCGAACCGGTTCCACCGAGTCAAATCAATACCGGATACAACAAACGAACCTACGACGGACGGACGTATCGGCTGTATGATCGCGGCACGGCTTATGTCCGATCCTGCATGGGCGAGTTCTACTGGCAGGTGAACCAGGGCGATGAGGTGAGCACCAAAGACTACATCAGCCCACCGTACATGCTTTCTTTCGAACGTTCCCAAACCGGCAAGTCCGAAGAACTGATCGCTTCCAAAGGCGTCTACCTCACCACGGACGAAATCGAGGAAGCGTTCGGAGTAAAAAACATCGTCCGTCCATGGGGAGTCGGGGTGATCCAACCGCCGCCCCCGATCCACATCGGCGTGTGGTTATCGTGGTGCGGGTTCGGCGCATTCATCACGGTGATTCATCTCTTCGGGAAATCGATTTTCGGTCTGACATCGCAACTCGGGCCGGACCCTTGGATGTGGTTCTACGCAATGATTTTCATCTCGATTTTTCCGGCCGCGATCCTGCTATACAAATACAACTTCGAAGTCCAACGCTGGAAAGACAGCGACTACAGCCCTTACGCCTCGGACAACTGAAATGCGACTGCTTCGAGCTTACCTGATTATCGGCGTGCTGATCTGTCTTTGGTTCAGCATCGCAACGGCACGCGGCTGGCGTGCGATCGACACGGGCTTTCTCAACTCCGGCGGCTCCGGATCCTACGGCGGTCGCGGCTACGGCGGCTCCTGGGGCGGCGGCAAATAGGGTCACCCAAACGCCTTCGGATCAAAATCTTTGACGCCACCTCGGCATCCGACGCATCCATCCTGTTCACCATTTCACCATCACCACTTTGAAAACCATCCGCTCATGAACCTCCTCGCTCAAACTGAAAATGCGGCGAACACCGGTCCCCAGCATGTCGTTGTTTCTCCGGCGGGTGGCACCGGTTTCGACGTCCTGCTCGAGCACCTGCTCGCCGCGTGCGTTTTCTCTGTCGTGGGGATCGTCGTTTTTGTTGTCTGCCTGATTCTCGCAGAGAAGCTGACCCCGTTTTCGCTCATTCATGAGATCGGCGAAGAACACAACATGGCGGTCTCGATCGTTGTCGCAGCCATCGTGCTGGGCATTTCGGTCATCATCGCCGCCGCGATTATGGGCTAGGCCAATTGATTGATCGTGCCCCGCTCGGCCTTCTTTACGTCAACGTGCTGATCATCGCGACGTGTGGGCTGGTCTATGAATTGGTTGCCGGCACCTTGGCGAGCTATCTGCTAGGCGATTCCGTCACGCAGTTCTCGCTGATCATCGGTGTGTACCTCTCCGCGCTCGGTATCGGTGCCTGGCTGTCACAGTACATCGAAGAACACCTGGCACGGGCCTTTATCGAAATCGAATTAGCCCTCGCGTTGATTGGCGGCTTCTCGACTCCGCTGTTGTTCCTCGCGTTCCCGTTGGTGGATTGGTTCCATGTTCTGCTCTTTGGCAGCGTAGTCGTGATCGGCGTCTTGGTCGGACTGGAACTGCCTCTGTTGATGCGGATCCTGAAGGAACACCTGGACTTCAGCGAACTCGTCTCGCGAGTTTTGGCGTTCGACTATCTCGGGGCTCTCTTTGCTTCGTTGCTGTTCCCGGTCTTCCTCGTTCCGAGGCTCGGGCTCACCCGCACGGCGATACTCTTCGGTTTACTTAACGCCGCCGTGGGCCTTTGGGGTACTTACCTGCTGCGTCCGCTTTTAGCTCAACGCGGTATCGAAGGACTGCGGGGACGAGCGATCTTGGTGATCGGGTTGCTCGCCGTCGGGTTCATCAAAGCCGATTCGTTGACGACGTTGTCGGAGGAAAACACGCTCGGCGGGAAAATCGTTTACGCGGACACGTCTCCGTATCAACGCATCACCGTCACCCAGGCGGACCGCGGGTTTCAACTGTATCTCAACGGGCATCTGCAATTTAACAGCGTCGATGAATACCGGTATCACGAGGCTCTCGTGCACCCGCTGATGAGCGTGTGTGAGGACGCGACCAAGATCCTCGTGCTCGGCGGTGGAGACGGACTGGCCGTTCGCGAACTGCTGCGATACGACCGTGTGGAGTCGATCACGTTGGTGGACCTCGACCCAGCCATGACCCGATTGGCGACACGCTTCCAACCGTTGGCCGAACTCAACGAAAAGGCACTCAGTCACCCGAAGGTTTCGGTGATCAACCGGGATGCGTTCGTCTGGGCAACCGAACAGACCGCGGAAGAAGCCTCAAACTCAAAAAATTCCGCAGCATACGATGCGGTCGTGATCGACTTCCCGGACCCCGGCAACTACTCAGTGGGCAAGCTTTACACGACGCATTTTTACCGATCGCTTCGCGAGCATCTTTCTCCGGGAGCAGGCGTTGCGATCCAGTGCACGTCACCGCTGGTCGCCCCGAAATCCTACTGGTGCATTCTCCACACGCTGCGACAGTCGGGCTTTGACGTGACCCCGTACCACGCGAGCGTTCCGACGTTTGGGGTGTGGGGGTTTGCCCTCGCTCGGCAGATTTCCGGCACCGTGTCTTCGGCGCCGGCCGAGGATTCGGGCACCGGACCGGGATGGCGCCTGCCGCCCGTGTTGTCCCCCCAAATTGCCGGCCTGCGTTTTCTGAACGATGCCACCATGCGAAGCCTGTTCGATTTGCCCCAGGACCAACAATCGTTGGAGATGCCGCCGAACCGGCTCAATGACCAGATATTGGTCCGTCTATACGATCTCGAGTGGGGCGATCGCGGTTAGACTCGATTGCGAATTTCGCGACTGCCTGCCAAACTATGTGTCCGGCTGCCGTCAAACGCGGTCGGGATTTGACCGGATTCCGATTCCCTCGTTTCACAAGTTGGCCACGACGTGTCAGTTCCTTCTACCGTAACGCTTGTCGACGTGTTTCCTGAAGATTTGCAGCATCTCGTTGGCGAAAATCAACCACTCAATGAGTTCCTCTGGCTCGGAATCGGGGGTCCAGCACGCTTTTTGGCCGAACCGGTTGAGACCGGGCAGATCTCTGAACTCGTCAAAGCCGCCAAGTCGCACGATTTGGCGGTCCGTATTCTCGGACATGGCAGCAATATTCTGGTGCGAGAAGCCGGCTTCGATGGCCTCGTCATCTCGCTCAGCGGACCGGCGACCACGGGGCTCGAAATCAGCGGCAATCGTCTCAAGGCCGGTGCGGGAGTCAAATTGACTCACGCGGCAATCAAAACCGTTGGTGAAGGACTCGGCGGGCTCGAACACCTCGTCGGCATCCCCGGCAGCGTGGGTGGTGCGGTCGTCGGGAACGCCTCGGCGGAGGGACGCGACATCGGTTCGGTCGTCCGATCGATCGAGGTTCTCGACGAAAACGGCACGGCGAAAACGATCACTGCGGAAGAGGCCGGTTTCTCCCACCGGAAATCAACTCTCGACGGATTGGTCGTGTTGAACGTCGAATTCGAACTCGAACCCAAAGACGTCACCGCACTGACCAAACGGATGCAGAAACTCTGGATCCACCGCGGACAGCGTCGCCCCTCGGACACATCGCGGATCGTGATGCCGTTCATTGATCCGGACTCTATGTCAACGCGAGACCTGATCGTCAACACCGGCCTCTCCGGTCTGCGTGAAGGCGACGTATCGCTCGACCTTTCCGCACCGCAGTACCTCGTCGCTCACGAGAACGCGACCAGCGATCAATGCCTGCGTTTGATCGAACGGGTTCGAGAACAGGTGCTCCTGCAGACCGGGATCGACTTGCGGTTGAACCTGCAAATTTGGTAATGCCAAGGCTGGAACCCAGCCCGAGTCGCTTTTCCTGCAAGGATGTAGAGCCGCGACGTGACCGAATCGTCCCAATCCAAACGCACCTCGTCGAAACGTCGCCGAGATTCTGACGCGGATGCACCACCGTCAAAAATTCGGTGGATCGCTTCGCTCGTCGCTGCGCCCGTGATTCTGTCGATTCTCTGGCCGGCGATCTTGCTGGTCGCCGGTTACGCCGCTTGGCAACAGTGGGGCAGCCATTACGTCGCCCACAAATACTACGGTGTCAAAGCCGAAGCGATCCGCGTCACGTCACCGCCGGAGTACGTGCGTTCGGACATCGTCGATACCGTCTATCAAGATGCGGCGATGGACAAGTTATCGTTGATGGACCAACAGGCCTGTGCCAAGATCGCGTCGGCGTTCTCTTCCAACGCGTGGGTACGCCGCGTCGTGGGAGTCCGCAAACTCGCCGGTGGACGTCTCGATGTTCGCTTGGAATACCGCCAACCGGTCGCCATGGTGCATGTCATCAGCCGACACCCTGACCGCAGCGGCGCGGGGTTCTTTGCAATCGACGGCGAAGGTGTGCTCCTTCCGGATACCGATTTCTCTCCTTCAGAAACGCTCCGTTACCTGCACATAATTGTTCCCGGCGCCTACCCGACCGGCGGCGTCGGTTCCGAGTTCGGCGACTCACGCGTGCAGGCCGCAGCGTTGCTCGCGCACCTGCTGCACCCGTATCGTGAACAACTCGGCATTACGAGCATCGGTGTCCACGGCGACCTCCGCCAAAACCCTGTCGTCCAGTTGCAGATCGCCGGCAAGAACGGCGAAAGATGGTTCTGGGGAAGTCCCCCGGGTGCGGAAGCCCAAACCGAACCGCCGGCAATGATGAAACTGCAAAGCCTGATCGACGGCGCCCCCACGGACAGTGACCTGCGGCAGGTTCAATACGCGACCGCGCCGCTTACTCACACTCCAACAGCGGCACCCGAACCTCGCATCGGATCGGCATCCAACGCGCCGACTCGCTAGACCAACGCACTCACGCCTGCCCGGTTCAGCCTCGCCCTGCTAACGCACAAAACGCGTCGTTCGGTGCAATTCTCTCGCGGCAAAAGAGCAGCCAAAATCATCGGATTGGCAGCTATTGGAAACCAGATCACTGGTGTCTATTAATTGCCGGCCGTACCGATTCACTCCGAAACGGACGGCCTGAACTCTCTTCCGAAAGCCCAACCCGATGGAACCGCTGGATCTTGCCAAGTTCGAATGGAAAACCGTTCTCCGCCCGCTAACAATCGATGATTTCGACGAACTTCTTGCTCTCGCAGAGCGATGCTTTCCCGGAATGGAACCATGGGGGCGGGCACAAGTCGAGAGCCAACTCGAGGTGTTTCCCGAGGGGCAATTCGTCGTCGAAATCGACGGCAAACTCGCCGCATCGTGCTCGAGCCTGATCCTCGAATACGACGAAGGTTTAGAATGGCACAACTGGAAAGCGATCTCTGACTCCGGCTTTATCCGCAACCACAAACCCCAAGGCGACACGCTCTACGGGATCGAGATTATGGTCGATCCCAAATACCGGGGAATGAAATTATCGCGGCGACTCTACGACGCCCGCAAAGAACTCTGCCGACGCAAGAACCTCAAACAAATTATCATCGGCGGCCGGATTCCGGGCTATCACAAATACGCCGAGACGATGTCCGCGAGAGAATACATCGACAACGTTCTCGAAAAAAACGTGTATGACCCTGTTCTCACCGCCCAACTCTCCAACGGATTTGTGGTCCGTGGATTGACCGCGAACTACTTACCTTCGGATACCGAATCATGTGGGTACGCAACGCACGCGATTTGGACCAACCTCGAACACGTCCCCGGCGCGAAACGACGCTTCCATCACGTCATCGAACCGATCCGCGTTTGTGTCGTGCAGTATCAACTGCGGACAATCAGCAGTTTTGACGACTTCGCAAAACAGTGCGAGTTTTTTCTCGACACGGCATCCGATTACAAATGTGACTTCGTCCTCTTTCCGGAACTGTTCACAACGCAACTGCTTTCCTGCGTGGACGCATCGCGCCCCGGCCAGGCCGCTCGTCAACTCGCCGCGTTCACCCCACAGTACCTTGACATGTTCACCGAGATGGCGGTGAAGTACAACATTAACGTTATCGGCGGATCGCAGTTCGTGATCGAGAACGACACGCTCTACAACATCGCCTATCTGTTCCGGCGAGACGGATCGATCGGGAAGCAGTACAAAATTCACATCACCCCGAGCGAGCGAAAATGGTGGGGCGTGAATCCGGGTAACGCGGTGGAGGTGTTCGACACCGATTGCGGGCGGATTGCGATTCAGGTTTGCTACGACATCGAATTCCCCGAGTTAACGCGGATCGCGACTCAAAAGGGAGCATCCATCATTTTCGTGCCGTTTAACACGGACACCCGGCACGGCTATCTGCGGGTCCGCTACTGCGCCCAAGCCCGGTGCATCGAAAACCACCTGTACGTTGCGATCTCAGGGTGCACCGGCAACCTTCCGTTCGTCGAAAACTCCGACATCCACTACGCCCAGTCGGGAATTTTCACGCCTGCCGATGCCGAGTTTGCCCGAGACGCGATCGCCGACGAATGCAACCCGAACGTTGAAACACTCATCGTTCATGACCTTGATTTCGAACAACTTCGCCGGCACCGTGAACAGGGCTCTGTGCAAAACTGGAACGACCGCAAACGCGACCTCTACAAAGTCGTGTATGTCGAAGACGGCAAAACTTTCGAGGTCTGATACTCGACGTCGTCTACTCGCGAATCGAGGGATCCGACATCCCGTTTTCGGCAAACCCTTTGGCACGCAACAAACACGCGTCACAGTGCCCGCAGGGCTGAACACCTGATTGCGAATCGACTGCCGCCACCGGGTCATAGCACGACAGGGTCTGCGAGTAGTCCACGCCGAGGCGTAGTCCCTCCGCGATGATTTGACCTTTCGTGAGGTCAATCAGCGGCGTGTGAATATTCAGTTCAGGGCCGTCCCCCACACCGGCCTTGGTCGCCAACCGAGCCATCGCTTCAAACGCAGCGATAAACTCAGGGCGGCAATCGGGATAGCCGCTGTAGTCGAGAGCGTTGACACCGATGAAGATGTCCGTTGCGTTGCTGGTCTCTGCGACCGCCAATGCGTAGGACAGGAAGATCGTATTGCGTGCCGGCACGTAGGTGACCGGTATTTCGTCACCAATATCCTCAACCCGGTCGGCTTTCGGTACCGCGATGTTTGGGTCGACCAATGCGGACCCGCCGAGCTGCGCAAGGTCGATATCAATGACCCGGTGCGACGCGGCACTCATCGATTCGGCTAACCACTCCGCTCGCTCGAGCTCTCCGTTATGCCGTTGCCCGTAACGAAAGCTGACCGCGTGAACGGCGAAGCCGCGATCCTTGGCGATCGCAAGACAAGTCGCACTATCCAGACCACCCGAGAGCAGCACAACGGCGTTCAACCCTTCCATAATTTTCTTCCGATGCTGGGGTTGTAGTTCGTCCAATTTCCATCGGCGGCGACATCGCGACCGATGATCGATGCATAGGAAGCGAGTTTGGCGTCCAGGTTATCGATGTGGTGTAGAGCAACGGCTTCGAGCGTGACAGGAATCTTTGGGCTGCCGTACTCCTGACAACCGTGATGACTCACCACGAGGTGTTCGAGTTGATAGCGAAGGTTCGTTGGGAACGTCTCCCCGCTGTCTCGCTCGACTTGCCGGATTTTTTCGCCGAGCTGCTGGATGCCGATCACAATGTGACCGAGCAATTGCCCACGGTCGGTGTAACTGATCTCGCCGCTCGCTTTCAACTCTTCGATCTTACCGAGGTCGTGCAAAAACGCACCCATCATTAGCAGGTCGGTGTCGAGTTCCGAATACCTCGGTGAAATCAACCGCACCAACTCCATCATGCTAACGGTGTGATGCAGCAACCCGCCCGGGTACGCATGATGATTCGAAACCGCGGCCGCCGCGACACGAAACGAATCGGTGAACTCGGTATCCTCCATGTAGGCCGCTGCGAGTCGCTGGAGAAACGGTTGGGAGATGGTCGCGAGAAGTTCTTTCAGACGAGCGAAGTGCTGATCCGCTTGCTCCGAATCAAACCGATCGAAGTCATCCGCGTTGACTTCATGGGCGTCCATTCGTTCCAGTTCGGTAACGATGATCTGGAGTGCGCCGTTATGAATCTGGGTACGTCCATGACAGAAGATGTAGTCGCCGCGATCAAACCGATCAAAGATCGCTTCATCCGCGTTCCACATCATGGCGGCGATCGTCCCGCTGCGATCAGAGAGTTTCAAGAGGATGTACTTTCCGCCTTGGCGGTTCACGCGGAGTTGCTTGTCCGCAGCCTGGAACGGTTGCGCTAACGTCATTCCGTCGGTGAGTTCGTTGATGGGGGTACGCAAAGCAGACCAGTGGGATGTGAGGCAAAAAGCGGAACGCGGCAAGCGTACCCGACACGGAGCGTGGGGTAGGGCAGGGCGGTATGCGCCGGTGAAGGCAGCCCAAGAGCCTACCAAGCGACCCATGGTCTGGAAAAGCCGAAGGCCCGCCAAGCAACGCGCCGCACTGAATTAGTATCGTTTGCCAGGATTTACCGCGTGATCGGCACAATTGCTGCTACACCAACGAAAGGAAATCAATCTTGTTTGCAGATGGCCGATTCCCTCCCTACCCAATCCGAAATATTTTGGAAGAATACCTGCAGTTCCGGCCTCTCGGCCCAATCCACCAACCACTCATGGGGATTCGGGGTTAGAATACGCGAATGAATGACGCGCCCGCTTCTTCTCTGAACAAATCCGACAACGCGGCGAGCCCCCAGGGCTCGGACGCATCCGGCTCGTCTTCTAGCCTCTCCGGCGTGTCGGATTCGCTATCCAAATCGGGCTTGTCGAAACGCGGGCTGTCCGGTTCAGGATCGACGAGGTCGAACCTGTCGAGCACGCCGGAATCGCTCAGCCAATGGATCACTTCATCGAGCAGCGTTCATCTGGCACGGTCCAAACAAACCTGGACCGGTGCGGGCAGTGCCGCCGGATACGTCCTGCGGTACCTGACGCCGATGCGGCGTTTGATGATGGACATCGTCGGTCGTGAAAAAGAGGCGGACCGAGCCCTTTCGATCTTGGTCGCTCATTTGGTGAAGGCTGGGTTCAGTGGTCACGACAAAGGCCGACTCCGAGACTTCCTCGTTCGCGGAATCCGGTCGGCAGCGAAAGCCGGATACGACGAGGCGTTGAAAGACGGCGGCAAAAACGATTCGCTCGAATTAGCAGACCAGGCCGAGAAACCTCTGCCGCTGAAAATGGAGGTCGCCCAGGTCGAATCGCCGCAGTGGCGAGGATACTGGCGAGACGGAATCTTGCAGCGGAGTTGGCGTTCGCTCGAACGATACCAGCACTCCCGACGATACGATCGAATCAATCAACCACCTCCCACCGGTGAAGCCCCCCCTCGAGAAGACCTCGTGCACGACGTCCTCCGCGCGGCGATGTCCTACCCCAAAGAATCTTTGCAGTCGTGGGCAGAAAGGGTCTCGTCGGCGAGCGGTCGAAAGGTCGAACCGGACGAAGTCCAAAGCCAACTCGAATTGGCCCGAATCCGTTTCGCACAACAGATCGCCGATGAGGTGGCTCAAACGCTCGAGACACCCGATCCGGTCGTGATCCAATCCGAGATCAAAGCCCTTGGCCTCGGCAAGGCATTCGCCGGCGTCCGAGTTCAGGCCTGAATTGACGGTACCGGCCTGAGCAACCGTCTTGCCTCGGCGGCAAAGTCGCTTCTGGGCGGCAATAGCCGCGTTCAACAGGGTTAACTGAACAGGGTTAACTGAACTCGGCTAACCTTCAGGGCTGAGCGATCGCCAAAACGGGGCCATCGGCTCGGCGGCGGACGTGGAAAACTCCTTTCCCGTCGTCCTCCTCAAGCTTCTCTCACGACCGATCTGGTCGCCGACGGCCGGGTTTTGCTAACCTCGGTTTTCTCGACCCACGCCGTCTTTTTCTCGCTCGCATTGAGGCCTGCGGGGCAGGGCAGGGCGGAGAGTTTTCAACAGATATCGCCTCTTACTTTCGACGAAGGACCGTCCATGCAGTGGATGATGCGCTACCGCGATCTGGTGTTGCCCATGGGTATCATCGGTTGTCTTGTGGTCATCCTGGTGCCACTTCCTCCGTTGTTGATGGACCTCCTCCTGGCCACCAACATCACGGTCGGGGTGATCGTATTGCTGACGACGGTTTACGTGCAAACGCCTCTCGAATTCAGCATATTCCCGTCTCTTTTGCTCGCCACGACGCTAGCCCGCTTGGTGCTCAACGTCGCCACGACGAGGCTGATCCTGACGAGCACGGAATCCGGAGACGCCTCCTCGGTTGGCGGTGTGATCCAGGGGTTCGGCGAATTCGTTGCCGGTGACAGGATTGAAATCGGGATCGTGATCTTCGTGATTATTGTCTTGATTCAGTTTATCGTGATCACCAAAGGAGCGACGCGGATTAGTGAAGTCGCGGCCCGATTTGCCCTCGACGGGATGCCGGGGAAGCAAATGGCGATCGACGCCGACTTGAACGCTGGCATCATCGACGAGAAGGAAGCCCAACAACGTCGCGAAGAAGTCGCCTCGCAGGCGGACTTCTACGGAGCGATGGATGGTGCGAGCAAGTTCGTCCGCGGCGACGCCGTTGCCGGGATTGTAATCACGCTCGTCAACATCGCCGGTGGCCTCTATATCGGCGTGATGCGTTATGACATGAAGATCGCTCAGGCGGCCGAAGTGTTCACCAAACTCACGATCGGTGACGGTTTGGTCAGTCAGGTGCCGGCGCTGCTGATCTCGTTGGCCGCCGGTTTGTTAGTGACGCGATCCGCCCGAAAAGCGAACCTCCCCGAACAGTTCTTACAACAACTCTTCAGCAACCCGAAAGCACTCGCCGTGGCCGGCGGCTTTCTGTCGTTGCTGATCATGACCAACCTACCGACCATCCCGATGGCAACGCTCGGCGCGGGCTGCCTAGGTCTGGCAGTCGTTCTCCGGCGGCAAAATGCTCAAGACCGGGTTGAGGAACAAGCCAACGAAGAAGCCGAGGCCGCCGCCGCAGCAGCACCGCCTGACAAACGCGTTGAGGACTACCTTGCCGTGGACCCGATGGAATTGGCCATCGGGCTCGGCCTCCTTTCCCTCGCCGACCCCGCACGCGGTGGCGACCTGATGCAGCGGATTACCGGTGTCCGTAATTCGATGGCAGGTGACATCGGTATCGTCCTGCCCAAGGTTCGGATCCGCGACGACATGAACCTCGGCGACAATCAATACGAAATCCGCATTGCGGGTAACCCGATCGCCACCGAACTGGTGCTACCGGACCGACTCCTTGCGATCGACAGCGGACACACAACAGGCGTGATCGATGGCGAACCGACCCGCGACCCAACGTTCGGCGAACCCGCCGTATGGATCGACCCGATTCGCCGGGAACAGGCCGCGATTTACGGTTACACCACGGTCGAACCGGGAGCCGTTCTAGCAACCCACCTGCAAGAAATCGCCCGCCGTCATGCCGACGAACTGCTAACGCGTGACGCTACCAAACACCTCATCGACGAACTCAAAGAAGCCGCACCTGCGGTTGTCGACGAACTGATTCCTAATCTGCTGAAGGTAAGCGACGTGCAACAGGTGCTGCAAACGTTGCTTCGTGAAGACGTTCCGATCCGACAACTTTCGATCATCTTGGAAACCCTCGGCGATCACGCTGCCAAGACGAAAGATCCCGTCTTCCTGAGCGAATACGTTCGCCACCGTCTCGCACGTACGATCAGCACGCGTTACCGCGATCAACACGGACAACTGCACGTCATCGCACTCACCCCCGCAATGGAAGATCGCATCGCCGCAGGAATCGAACATACCGATCGCGGACTTTTCGTGCGGATGAGCCCATCAGCAGTCGACTCGACTTGCGAGAAAATCTCCGAAGGTGTTAAGAAACTAATCACGTTGGGTCATCACCCCGTCGTTTTGGTCAGCCCGCGGATTCGTCCCGGTCTGCGTCAGATCATTGCGTCGTCGATGCCCCGCGTACGTATCCTTTCCTACAACGAAATCACGCAGGATACGCAAATCCAGTCGCACGGCGTGGTGAGTGATTGATGTCCATACGAACTTTTAAAGCAGCGAATCTGCAAGCCGCATTGGCCGACATCCGCGAACAAATGGGACCGGACGCTTCGGTGCTGCATACTCGCCAAGTCCGAGACGGATGGCTGGGGTGGCTCGGTCGCACGCAAGTGGAAGTCATTGCCGGTTTCCGCAACAACGGCGAATTCCCCGTGCCCTCGACAGGTTCCGATTCCGAAAACGCTCGGCCACAAGACGTCCGATCGGTTCAGGGCAATCGCCTGGATGCCACAACGATGGGTGTCCCCGCGGACTCCGGCGACGATACGCGAAGCACCTATTCGATGATGGGTCGACTCGGTGACGTTTCTGCATCACCAGACACCACTAGCGTTGATCCGCTCGCCGCAGATCCACTTGTAAACCCGCTGCGACAAGCGGGCGTTTCCGAACCGGTCATTCGCCGGTGGCTCGCCTCCGCTGCCGGGTTTGCGGCAAATGTCACCGAAGATGGCAACTCGCCATTCGCCCCGAACGAACACCTCGAACACCTTCAGCGCGCGATCGCCCGCGAATTGAACTTGTGTGGCCCCATTCGAACACAACCGGGTGAACGACACGTGGTCGCGTTGGTTGGCCCCACCGGGGTCGGAAAAACCACCACGGTCGCAAAGCTCGCCGCAGGATTCCGGATTCAAGCCCGTCGCCGGGTCGGACTGCTCACCATCGACACGTATCGAATCGCGGCGGTGCAGCAACTCAAAGCCTACGCCGAGATCATGGATCTGCCGATGCAGGTGGTCGAAGCCCCGGACCAGATGCAGTCCGCGTTGGACCAACTCGGCGATGTCGACCTCGTGTTGATTGATACCGCCGGTCGCAGCCCTCGCAGCGACGCTCGAATCGATCAACTCGCCGATTTCCTTCGCGCCGCACACCCTGACGAAACACACCTCGTACTCAGTGCCACGAGTTCGAGCGAAAACATCCTTGCCACCTTGGATGGATTCTCTCCCGTGCGTGCGACCTCGGTCATTTTGACCAAGCTTGACGAAACACCGCATACCGCAGGCGTGCTATCGGCACTTACAGCGAGCGAACGGTACCTCTCGACACCGCTGAGCTACATCACACATGGCCAACAGGTCCCCGATGACATCGCCGTCGCTGACGCACCGCACCTCGTAGGTTCTCTGCTGCCGATAACGCCGCCGACCAACGCGTTCGGCGAGGCGGCATAAACGCCGTTAGCCGACGCGCAAAGGCAGCCGGCAAAAGCCCGCTGATCTTTTCCGAACGAATTCAACGATTTTGAACTCAAGAGACTCACCACCCCTAACCGATAACATGAACTGACTCGGAACGTGAAATGCAAACCTCACTTGAGACTTTTTTTCGCGAGTCCGTTTAACCAATTTGGGAAACAAGACGCATCCGAGCGGGACCGTTCTAACGAACCAACCAATCGATGACCGGAGTTGACTGTTGACACGGACGCTCGCCCTTTCACTTGGATCACTCGCTATGGGAATCGTTTCCCTACGCGGCATGCTCCATGGTCAATTGGCGACGGAAGTAGCCCAAGAAGCGATCGCCACACTGATCGTCTTCTCGGGTATTGGAGCCATCACCGGTGCGATCGCGGACTACTTAGTACGTGACGCCGTAGAAACCTTGTATCGCAACCGTGTTCAATGGTATCGAGACGAACTAGCCAAACGTGAAGCAGGCCTAGCCGTCTCAACCGAAGAACCAACAACCTGAAGCCGCGACACGACAGGCACGGCTGCCTCGCCGTTTCGCAACCCGCTTCGAAAAGAATTGTTAAGTAAAACATTCCATCGCTAGATCGTTTCGGTCGGACCAAGGTTCGGACGAAACGTCTGACGATCAGTGATCATCATGGAGGATTCGATGCCCGCCGCTGCCCCCGTCGACGAAGAAATCGCCAAAGTCTGGGATTCATTCAAAGCAGTCACCAAAGACCATCCCGACTACGAGAGCTTGCGCAATCAACTCGTCGAACGCTTCATGCCGTTGGTCCGTTACAACGGCGAACGCATTTGGCAGCGACTGCCCGATGGCGTCGAACTCGATGACTTGATCAGCGCCGGTATCTTTGGGTTGATGGATGCCATCGACGCTTACGATCGTGAGCGTGGCGTCAAGTTCGAAACCTACTGCGTTCCACGTATCCGTGGAGCCATGCTCGATGAACTCCGCACCATGGACTGGGTCCCTCGACTCGTTCGCAGCAAAGCCAGCAAACTCGGCGCCGCAACCAAAACTCTCGAGACCAAACTCGGGCGTGCTCCCACCGTCGCCGAACTCGCCAAGCATATGGAACTCGACGTCAAAGAAGTCGAGAAAATGCAAACCGAAGCCAACGCCGTCGGTGTCGTATCGCTCAACAAAAAGTGGTACGAAACCGACAGCTACAAGGACGTCCGCGAGATCGACATTCTCGAAGACAAGAAGGGTGAAGACCCCACTCGTCGGGTCCAAAAAACCGACCTGATGCGACTGGTTACCAAGGGTCTCAACCGTAACGAACGACTCATCATCATTCTCTACTACTACGAAGAATTGACGATGAAAGAAATCGGCGCGACCCTCGATCTCTCCGAATCTCGCGTCAGCCAAATGCACACCTCGATCGTAAACCGCTTGCAGCAACAACTCGGTGTGCGGCGACTCGAATTCGGTGCCTAGGCCAGCGACGGCAATCGCCGATCGACGCCACCGCGGCGGTTGGCGATATGGGAAAAGAGATTAGCGACAGGGCAGGCGGGTGGTGACTGGAAAAAGAGGATCACTTATAACTGCTAGCCTCCCCGCGAATCGAAACCCTGTTGCCACCGTTGCCATTCCATGCGTATCGCCCATGTGATCACCCGAATGATCATCGGAGGCGCGCAAGAAAACACACTGTTCAACTGCCAAGACCTCGTTACCGAACACGGTGACGAGGTCTTGCTCATTTGTGGCCCCGAAACAGGTCCTGAAGGCGACCTGCTCGGACGCTCCCCCAACTCTCAAAACCCGCCCCCAACATGGGGCAGGGCAAAACGGGGCAGAGTAACAAAACGGGGCAGAGTAACACGGGGCAGGGCAGGGCAGAGCAGGGCAGGGCAGAGCGGTCTCGCAGATCAGCGAGACGCCGGGACCGACGGTACTGAACACAGCACGAAGGCAGATCCAGAGAACGACTGCTCCCCGGCAGACGCAAATGTTAACGCCCCACAACGGTGCGGCGAGAGCTTTCGCTACAACGACGTGCCGGTTCGTATCATCGACTCGCTACGACGCGCGATCCATCCCGCACACGACTGGAAAGCGTCCTCCGCGCTGCGGCGAACCCTGCAAGAGTTTCGACCAGACGTTGTTCACACCCATAGCGCGAAAGGCGGCCTGCTTGGTCGCCATGTCGCCTGGGGCATGTCGCGGCGCTCTGCGGAGCACAAGCCGGTCGTCATTCATACGGTCCATGGGGCACCGTTTCACGACTACCAACCTGCCGCAGCCAGACAATTCTTCATTGCCTGTGAACGATGGGCGGCGCGTCGCTGCCACCACCTCATCTCCGTCGCTGATGCGATGACCGACCTCATGGTGAACGCCCACGTTGCCCCTCGCAACAAGTTCACAACGATCAGCAGTGGAATGGACGTCGAACCGTTCGTTCACGCCGACGACCATCGGGAAAGAGTTCGCAAGAAGTATGGTATTCATGACGACCACGTTGTCGTTGGCAAGATCGCACGTTTGTTTCACTTAAAGGGACACGAGGATCTCGTACGAGCCGCTCGCAAGGTAGCCGACGCGTGCCCCAACGTACGATTCCTACTCGTCGGCGACGGTATCCTGCGGCAACCGTTGCAGGAACAGATCGCCTCACTGGGACTCACCGAGCATTTCATCTTTACCGGACTGGTCCCGCCATCGACCGTCCCAGAAATGATCGGCGCCATGGACTTGCTCGTCCATACTTCCTATCGCGAAGGGCTCGCGCGTGCTTTGCCGCAAGCCTTGATCGCAGGCAAACCCACGATCAGCTACGACATCGACGGTGCACGGGAAGTCGTGCTGAATGACCAAACCGGATATCTCGTTGCACCGGGTGACGAACAGGACCTGGCCAATCGCATCATCCACCTAACGTCACAACCCGACATCCGCACGCAACAAGGTCGCACCGGTCAACAACGGTTCACCGACCAGTTCCGGCACCAAACAATGACGAAGAAGATCCGTGAGATGTATCAAGAACTTCTCGCCAACAACGCACGGTGAGTGGCGGGTCTAAACCGCTGCAAAGCCCACGCACGCGGAAGGCGGCCGGGTGCGATCGCTCCGTTCCAACTCTGTTTAGTTTTCAGGCAGACGGTGGTGG
>JBICHZ010000185.1:0-18595 GCA_043101355.1 Rhodopirellula sp. JB044 | reverse complement strand
GGATGCGAGATCCGATCCATCAACGGATGTTCTTCTTCGCCGACGAAGCCGCCATGAACCATTTCTTCAACGAGTACGAGCGTTACACCGACGCCGCGATCGAAGTCATGGCGCGAGCCGTCGAAGACGCCAACCCAGACGTCCGCTAATCCCGACGTTTGCTAAACCAGGGCTGTATTAAACAGCGTCTAGATATCTTTACCAACGTTCACAAAGCATGGCCGTGTTGGCCGCGGTGAACGTTCGACTCAAGCGCAGAGCGACCGAAATGGAAGTTTAACAACGTCCATTTCGGTTTCTCGGTAACGGCCGTCTATCTGGTCGATCGCCTGCCAACGCGAAACTCAACGCTTCGGTTTCGCATCGCGTGTTGGAAATCGAACTCGACACGATTGCCACATCGTAACGGCTCAACGTGGGGTCGTTTTGCATGTTCTCGATCATCGGTCGCGTTAACGGTCGGCCGCCCGCGATCACGTTGCATCCCTGTCCGTTCTTGATATCGCGGAAAGGAATCATCCCGACCTGTAGATCTTGGATCGACAACGTCTGCACACAGAGTGCGTCTCGGTTGTCGTTCAAACTTTCCACCGCGCTGACCATTCGATCGGATAGCTCCGGCATGATCCGCCGAATCGTTGCCGACGCCGCTTCGACGCACATGCCCTTCATCGTTAAATAGTTCCAGTAGAACACGACACGCAACAACAGCGCGGACGTGTCTTCGCGGCTGCCCGACTCCTGGTAGCGTTCCGCTTTGGGGACCAAACGCAGCAGATCGCCGATCCAATCGAAACGCGGGATCTTCTTTAGCAAACCGGCCGACACCGAACAGATCCTCGCGAACAAACGTTTGTGCTCATCCGAACACGGATCCAACCGCTCGAATAACTCCGTCTCTTGCGGCGATAGCATCGCGATTCCCACCAGAAAAACTCTTGCCGCGATTCGCTCTTCCCATCCTAAGTCGATCGACATTGACTTGGCCAATTCATTGACCGACTCCAGCATCCTTCCCGTATCGATGTGACGACCATCGGGCATCTCGATCAGGTCCGCCATCAAATCCAACGTCCCCGAAATCGTTCCGCTGAGCATGTCTTTTGCGGAAACGGTGGACTGGTACTCCGCCTGTGCCGCGTGGAGGGCAGTGACTAGGTCTTCCGGCGGGCAGGGTTTGGAAAGGAAGCGAAAAACCCTACCATCGTTCACGGCCTGGACTGCGGTCTGCAAATCCTTGTTCGCGGTCAACATCATGAACGTGGCGTTGGGCATCTTTCGGCGGAGGTAGCCGATGGTTTCGATCCCGTTGACGTCCGGCATTTGCATATCGACAACGACGACCGAGAAAGGTCCCGACGCATCGGTTGCTTCCAACGCAGGTTTGCAGCCTTCTGCCGTAACGATTTCGAACTCAGATCCCAAATTCGCGTTTGCGGCGCCTTCTAAATAACGCAGCAAGATTGGGTCGTCGTCGACGAACAGCACTTTCTTTAACATCAATATGCCCCAACGGATTCAATACACACCGGTCGTCATGAGCCTGAAAGCCCGGCGAGTTTTTCACCCCCCGCTTCACATGACCGACTGTTGGAACGCTACCTTTCCACTAAACAGAAAGTGATGAAGGATTGTGAAATTTGAAACTCGCACGAACCTCTCACGTTCTAGTTGTGACGGTGTTGACGACTGAAAGTATTGTGCGCTCCGTTTCCCTGACATCGTTCCAGCGGCGCGTCTCCGCCGCCGTCGTCCCTACTATCCCCCCCGGGTAATTCATGCGACGACAAAACGCCCCGCTCAAAACCGGCGAAATGCCGCGACGAGTTGCTCGCAGGCCTCGTCGATCTGCTCCGGCGTGGTGAACCGACCGACGCCAAAACGAACGCTACGACGAGCCTCCGATTCGCTCAGTCCCATCGCGAGCAACACGTGACTCGCCGACGGGTTGGCGCTGCTGCATGCCGAACCGCTACTGAACGCAACCCCCGGCGTTGCCGCCATCCAGGTCTCGCCCTCAACATGATCGAGTCGAAAATTCAAATTCCCCGACAAACGCGATGCCGGTTCGGACAGGTTCGGGCCATTGATCTGCAACCCCGCGATCGAACCTCGTAGCCTCTCCCATAAACGATCTCGCAGACTCGCGATCCTCGGGCCGTCATCGTCTCCCAAACCGATCGCAGTCGCCATCGCAATGATGCCCGCCGGGTTCATCGTGCCGCTGCGGAGCCCTTGCTGTTGACCGCCGCCGACGATCTGCGGTCGCAACCGGACGCGCCGGTCGGTTCCTCCCGCCACCAAGAAACCGATCCCCTTGGGGCCGTAAAACTTGTGCGCCGACGCACTGAGCAAATCGATACCGAGTTCGGCGACGTTGACCGGCATGCGGCCAATCGCCTGTGTCGCGTCACAATGCAACAACGCCCCCGCATCGTGAACGATCCGGGCCACCTCAGCGATCGGATGAATTGCCCCCATCTCGTTGTTGGCGATCATCACGTTGACCAACGCGGTTTGGTCCGTGACCGCATCTTTGAGCGCGTCCAGATCGATCGTTCCCGGCAACGATGCATCCGAACTCGACTGCGCGTGCACCGGAACGTACGACACCTCGACACCGGACCTCTGCAGATCGGTCGCAACGTCGATGACCGCCGGGTGTTCCGTCGTGCAGACGACCATGTGATTGCGGCGGTTCCTCGGGTGGGTCATCACACCTCGCATCGCCAAATTAATGCTCTCGGTCGCTCCCGACGTGATCAGCAGCGAACTCGCCGGGGCATGGATCGTCGACGCGATCGTTTCCATCGCGGCATTCATCGCCTCGGCGGCCTCTCGTCCCGCCGCATGCGAATCACTGTGCGGATTGGCAAACCGCTCGGTCAACCACGGCAACATCGCGTCCACCACTCGCCGATCACAGGGCGTCGTCGCGTGATGATCGAGGTAGATACAATCAGACATTGCGTCGTCCGCCTTGGATCGATAAGTCCTCCGCGTCCCCCGAGGTACCCTGCAGGATTTCGTCGGTGCTCTGCGGGTCGATGTGGCGGCATGTTTCGGTCAAACGGTCCGCCAAGTCATCGAGCCAATCTTCCCACGTCTCGACCGTCGTGTTCTCCGGCGGGATGTTCGCCATCTCGTCGAGCAACAAGATCATCCGCAAACAGTGCCGAAACAGAATGCCTTCTTCCTTCTGCAGCTTTCGCGTCACGACGTATTTGTCAAAATCACCGCCGAACTCCATCAACTCGCCCACGATCCAAACCGGACGGACCCGCACATCGTCGACACGCGGATAATCGTCACGGAACAAACGCAGCAACTTCTCCCCGATCGTCAACGGCCAGACGCGAGGCTCTTCAAACATCACACGCCCAAACCCCTTGTCGCGAACCTCTTCCTCTTCATCGTCGGTCGCGCCACCGAGTTCCTCCGCCGTGGCGAGTCCTCGCTGCAACAACAACGGATCGAGGTAGGTCGTCGCCAGAGTCCCCGGCGGCATGTCTTCGATTTTTGGCATTCGCGTGAACCGCGCCACCGTGCCGGGCACCTCGAGCACACTTTCCAACGCGGCAATCCGTTCGTTGTCGTCCGCATTCGCGAGCATGTCGGCGAGGAACACACCGAACAACGGATTGACGCTCTTGAGCTGCACGATTCGTTCCAACCGGTTGCGAGGAGTCGCCGTCTCCGGCGTGTAATCCTCCAACTCATACCCGCGTTGTTTGATCGCCGCCGCGTCATCCTCCGGCGTCGATTCTTCGGCCGGTTCTTCCGCCGGTGCCTCCTCGCCTTCTCGCATGCTGTCGAGTAATTCTCCGAACAAACCACCGGTCGCCGGCGGTGCGGCCACCTCGGCTTCGAGCGCCTTGACGATCTCTCCCGGTTTCTTCGGTTTGGCCGGCTCGGTGGGCTTTTCTTTCAACGGCTTCGGCGGCGGGTCGAGCACGATCGCATCGGAATTGTGCAGCGTGATGAGCATCCGGTTGAGATCTTTTTGAGCCTTCTCGATCCCCGCCGGCCTCATCAATCGTCGCCCCACCAAATCACGAATCGGCGAAAGGTGATTGTCCTTGAGAATCAGGTAGGCGAGCAACCTCCATGGCAAACGCCCACGCGAAACCAGATCCGCCGACTTGGCCGTTTGCAATTGTTCGAATTGTGCCTGCGTCCAATAAGTCTCGCCGGACCGACGTTTCGGCATTTTCTTCTTGAGCTGTTTCTTTGCCTTCAACAACCCAGGATCTTTTGTGTCTTCGGGAATCTGATCGAACTTTTCACGCCACCGATGCAACTTCACGTCGTCTTCATGCGCGAGCGCGAACACGTACCCTCGATCGTCAAACTGCGGACGTCCCGCACGACCGAAGATTTGGTGTGCCGACGCGCTTTCGACCAACTGCCGTTTGTCTTTCGGCCCCTTGAGCAAACAGGGCAACACCACGCTCCGCGCCGGCAGGTTGATTCCCGCGGCGAGCGTTTCGGTGCACACGCAAATGCTCAGCAACTTTTGCTGGAACAGCTCTTCGACGATCCGGCGATAACGGGGCAGCACACCGGCATGGTGAACGCCCACGCCTCGCATCAGAATCTGCTTCAGCTTCGGACCCACACCCGTGGTGAAGTCGGCCGCGTTGAGAATGTCCGCGAGTTCTTTCTGCCGCGATTTGTCGATCAACGATTTCCCTTTGAGCATCTCGGCGGTCGTCCAGCACTGCGACCGCGAGAAACAAAACATCAACGCGGGAGTCCGTCGCGATTCGGCGTCGCCGGCAGCAATCTTCTCGGCAAAGTCGTTGAGCAGTTCGTCTTCGACCCACTCGTATTGCAGCGGTACTTTTCGTTCGGTGCCCTGAACGAGTTGCAGGTTCTTCCCGTGCGACCGCTGCAGCCAACCGGTGAACTCCAACGAGTTACCAACCGTTGCACTGAGCAGCAACAAACGCACACTCTTTGGCAGCAACCCCAACGTCAATTCCCAAACGATCCCCCGTTCGTGATCGTTGAACGAATGGAACTCATCCATCACTACGCAGGAAACGTCGTCAAAGGAAAACTGCTCCGGGTTCAACAACCGGTTCAGCAAAATCTCCGCCACAACCACCAACACCGGCGCCTCGGGGTTGACCGTGCGGTTGCCGGTGACCAATCCGACTTGATCCGCCGAAAATCCCCACCGGACGGCAGACTCGCGGAGTTCGTCGAGTTTCTGATCCGTCAGCGCGATCAGAGGCGTCGTGTAATACATCCGCGTTCCGGCTCGCAACGCCTCGTAAACCGCCGCCTCGGCGATCAACGTTTTCCCGGTCCCGGTCGGCGCGCACACCAACACCCCATGGCCGCCGTTGGCTTCCGGGTCGCCGGTGAAGTAAGCGAGCAACGCCTCCTCCTGTACCGGATAAGGCTGATACGGCAGCGTTTCAAAATACTCGCCGGCGAGCGTGTCACGGTCGAGAACAGGTTGTGATGGTTCGGGTGCATTCATGCCGGCGATCTTATCCGATCCCCGCCCGCTCCCGTAGACCGCTGCCTCCAGATGTCACCCAACAGAGCGATCCCGCCCGGCAACAATATCGAATTGAGAGCCTACGCCTCCCGCTGTGCCTCCAAGACCGCTTCGGGGGTCGCCGTTCGAATCGCCAGCGACCGCCGCCCGACCGTCGCGATCGCGATCAACACCGCGATCACCATCGCCGCGATCGCCGTTTCCATGATCCACGCCGGCGGTTGGTTGTCGAGAGTAATCCCCAACGTCCAAACCCAATTGGTCACCTGCCAACCGTTGTAGCTGTACGGTCGATAATCGTTGTAATGCAGTCCGACCGAATACGGCACCAACGCCGCCAGCACCGCGATCGCGATCAACGCCGCCATGCCGACTTCCACCCGCGGATGATTGTTGATCCGCACCAACGCCACAATGCCGCGAACCAACACCAAAAACACAATCAAATAGCTCGAGTACGCGACCACCAAATTGCGAAGGATCGTGAACTCGCGAGCCCGCAACACGCTGCCGGTATCCTGGATCCGTTCGATCCCCAGCAGCGCCGCGCTCATCACCAGCAATGTCCCCAAACACGCGAACACCAACCCCGTCGCCGGCCCCGGTGTGAAAAACAGCAACGTCAAACGGCTCAAAAAATTCCCGGGCAATTCACGCTGAATTCTCGGAGTCACCGCTGCCGATTCCGCGGCCATCATCGCCCCGGCGAACGTCCACAACCCGGCCAGGAACAACAACGATGGGAAGAACACGAACAACACCTGCTCGCGATCCTCACGCACCCATTCGATCGAAAACGCGTTGAACGCGATGACCAGGATCGTGAGAGTTAGAATCGACCAACGAATCCCACTGCTGCGGTTTTCACTCTCCGGTGTTAACTGTGCCGCCGTCGTCGTTAACAACAAATGCCCGATCGAAACCGTTAGCAAAATCGCCGTCACCAACAAAAACACGGTCCACCCGAGCGTCAACGGGTTGCCGTACAAAATCGTGTAAATCACCGCGCTGCCGACGAGGTACTCCGCCAACAACAACACCATCAACACGACCAGCAGCGTGCTGATCCGTCCCGTCCGCCCGCGTGCGAGCGGTGCGAACGATAACGCGACCACCGTCAACGCGAGCGCCGACGTGATCAACACCGCCATCATCAACGCCAGAGTCGGCAGATCGACCCCGCGCAGCGTGTACGCATACGCCACACAGGGAAACAACGCGACCAGATACAACATCATCTGCAGCGACGCACTGGCGAGTTTACCCAGCACGATCTGCCATGGGCTCAGCGCCGTGATCGATAACAACTCCAACGTCCCATCGTCAATCTCCGCCTCGAGCGAACGATACGCCGCCAAAGGGACAACCAACAACATCGGCAACGCGAGCACCACGTAATAGCCGATCAACATCCGCGGAGCCGACGGCGTCGTGTAGATCAACGGCATCAACGACAAACTGCCCGCCACCGTCCAACCGAACGCGGCGACCAACAACACCGAGAACGTGATGACGAACTGCCGACTCTTTAACGCCTGGCGAGTTTCTTTGATCAAAATCGGATTCGTCGCGTCGCCAAATTTTTCGGCAAACTGATCAATCCGCTGGAGCCATACTTCCCCCGACGTGATGCTCGATGTCGTCGGCTCAGCGTTGCCGTCAGACACGGCCTCAACGGTGCTCATGCTCGGATCATTCAGTTCGGGTGCGAAAGGCTCGGCAACATTCGTCGGCTGCAACCAGAATGCCGCAGCCAAACGCAGTATACCGAATCCGAACGACGACACACAGTCAGCGTCGGTCGCCCTATCTCACGAAAGGTAACTCGGCAGGGTTGCCTGCGATTCGTCATCGGCAGGCGACATCGCCACCGCCAGACATTCAAACCCGCAACTCACCGAAGCCCAAACCCGCAACTCACCCGAACCCGCAGCTCGACGCGTGCTCAAACCGATTGTTGGCACAACACCCGTTCCAACTCATCCAAATCGAGTGGCTTCACGAGGTGTTGGTCGAAACCCGCGTTGCGGACCGCCTTCCGGTCACTCTCCTGACCGTACCCGGTCAGCGCGATCAGAAACAATTCGTGCGTGCCCGGGTCGCGCCGCAACCGCCTAGCCACTTCGTACCCGTCCAAACCGGGCAAACCGATATCAATCAAACAAGCGTCCGGAACCTCGCGCTGAATCAAACCCAACCCCGACTGCCCGCATCCGGCCTCGTACACAACGTACCCCTTCATCCGCAACACGCCGGCGAGCATCTCTCTCGCATCGGGCAGGTCTTCGACGACTGCGATTCGGTGGATCGCGTTCTCTTGCGGGCTGGCTGTTTTGACAACCGGCTTCTTACGCGTCAACGGAAGGCTGACCCGGAACTCGCTCCCTTCGCCGAGCCCTTCGCTATACGCTTC
This sequence comes from Rhodopirellula sp. JB044, assembly GCA_043101355.1. GTDB lineage: Bacteria > Planctomycetota > Planctomycetia > Pirellulales > Pirellulaceae > Rhodopirellula. The sequence goes on along the minus strand of JBICHZ010000185.1, from coordinate 10,670 downwards.
GATCGTCCCACCATGCATGGTCACCACAGCCTCCACGAGCGTCAGCCCCAGACCAATCCCGCCCTGACTTCGTTCGAGCGTGCTGTTGACCTGCACAAACATGTCAAAAATGCTGTTGATCATCTCGTGATCGATTCCGACGCCGGTGTCCCGCACACGCAGCACCGCCTCCCCTCGACTGCACAGCACAGTCAATCGAACGTCGCCACCACGCGGCGTGTACTTACACGCGTTGCGTAGCAGATTCGTAACGACTTGCTGCAGCCGGACCGGGTCACCGTCAACATATAGCTGCTGATCGCATTGCTCGAAGTCAAAACGTACACCCGCCTCGCTGAATTGGACGCCGATGGCATCCACCGCCTCCTCGATGGTTTCGCGCAGGTCAAACACTTCGCGTTGCAGTTCGATCTTGCCCAACGTGATACGAGAAACATCGAGCAAATCGTCGAGCAAACGTGACATTTGATCCGATTGACGGATAATCACGCTACCGGCCACCTTACGCTGGCGTTCAACGTCGCTGTTACTCACGTCGACATCTTGAATGGCACCCGAACCAAACTCGTCGAGATTCATCTCACCGTCTGCCTGCACCAGCCTCGCCGCGTTGATGATCGCACCGAGAGGGTTGCGAAGTTCGTGAGACAGCATTGCGAGAAACTGATCACGACGTTCGATACTCTCGTGAATCTCGATCTCGGCTTCGACCCGCGCCGTCACATCACGAGCCACTACCGAAGCAGCAACCCACTGACGTTTCTCATTCAATACCGGAGACACCGAGACCGCCACGTGCACCTTGCGTTCATCCACGATGATCGTGTGCGTGTCGAGTCGCTGTTCTCGCGCGGTCACCGACATCGCGCCGATGATGTCACCCACGTCGTCATGCATCGAATCCGGAAGCAGCTCAGCTAAAGGAGCTCCAATGATCGACTCATCCCGTCCATACAGTTTCTTGGCGCCGTCGTTCCATGTTCGAATGAGTCCGTGACGATCAACTCGGAAAATCGCATCGGCCGATTGCTGAACAATCTCAGACAATTCCGCGAGGCGTGTTTGAGCCTGCTTCAGGCCCGTGATATCCACCAACGTCAGCACAACACCTTCCACGCTTCCCTGCGAGAATTGAGGCAGGATTCGCATCAGGTAGACGTTACCGTTTCGGTCATTCACCTCGCGTTCAAACGACGTCTCTGATTCGAGCACATGCCGCAACTCCGACATCAAATCGTCATCTTCGAGACAGCTCGTAAAGCTCTCCAGGTTCCTGCCGATGTCCTGCCGCATCAAATGAAATTTCTCGGCGACGCCCGGCGTGAATTTGCGAATGGCCAACTGGCGATCGAGAAAAATTGTGTCGACATCGGTGCTGTTGAGCAGGTTGTCCATGTCATTGGTCAACTCGGTGAGCTCGTCGATCTTTCGCTGTTGTTTCGCGTTGTCCGAGAGCAGCTCTTTGTTGACCGCGGTCAGCTCTTCGTTGACGCGTCTCAATTGCTCGTTAGAAACAAATGATTCTTCGCCGGGGAGTTGCTTCTCATTATCGCTGCTCTGCAACCCGCCGCTGTTGGGAGCGAGCTTTGGGACTGTCGGCTTCCCTTCCCAACCGATCCCATGATCCTGCTCCAGCGACACTTCGTTATCGCCTCGCGGGTATTCCGGAATACTATGTTGCGGCAAAGTGGAATCGATTCGCTGTTCGTCGCTACTATGGAATTCTACCATGAACAGCATTTCGCCATTGTTCGACGCTACCGGGCGTGTCAACAAAGAAACCTGCTTTGCCATGCCCGATGGTTCATGCCCAACCACCGTGAGGCAGTTGACTTTGGCAGAACGCACCGCCTCGCCACTCCGTTTTGCCTTGCGAATGCTAGCGGAGATCGGGCCGCGAAAAATAGGGGCGAGTCGGTCGCAGAGATCCTCGCCCACGTGGTCGTCGGGCGGCGGCAACCACTGCCTGACGTCTCCGAATGTCTCGACCAATGACCTTCGTTCGGTCATCAAGATCGCCGGAGGCATGTACATTTCCAGCAGTGTTCTGCAAACCCGTGAGGTCAACTCGTCACCGCCTTCGATTGGCAAATTTTCACGATCGTTTTGATTCATACTTGTGCCCCTTCATAAGTGCCCCGTGATTGCCCTGCTCCTCGAGCGCTCACTACCTGCTGCCCAACGGCCCTACGTCTCTGCCGCCTCATTAGCCTCGAAACTCGGCGGTGTGTCCTTGCCGCTAGCATTCATTTCACCGGCATTCAATTCACCGGCATTCACGTCGCCATCGAAATCAAATGGCATCTGAATCCGCATCGTGACACCACGCCCGAAAGGCGAATCGACCGCAAAAATCCGGCCGCCGTGGCGCTGAATGATTCGTTTGCACAACGCCAACCCCATGCCTTCGCCAGGCACCGAACGAAACTCCAAACGCGAGAAAATGACGAACACTCGCTCGCGATGTTTCGCGGCAATACCGATCCCGTTGTCGTGAAAGTCAATCTCCCACGAGTGCTGGTTTTGGCGTGCTTCGATGCGAATTTTGGGTGCATGATCCTGTCGATAATGAATCGAATTGAGGATCAACTGAGCAAACACGGTCGCGATCTGCTCCGGGTCCACCACCAGTGCAGGCAGAGGACCGCACTGGATCTCCACGTTATTCTCCTCGATCAGATCCGCTAACGTTCGCATCGCCGAATCAACGAGCCCTGGGAGATCCGTTTTGACGATCGTGTTTCCGAGCGAGTAAACGCGTGAATATTGCAACAAACCAACGAACATCGACTCCAACCGAGCCATGCTCGTATTGATTGCCGCAAATGACTCACAGGTTTCCTCGTCGTCCTGCGTGTGGTACTTCTCCCGAAGCCACCGAGTGTTGGTAGCGATATGCCTCAGCGGAGCCTGCAGGTCATGCGACACCGCGTATGCAAACTCTTGCAGGTCATGGTCCGTTAATTCGATCGTCTCGGCCGTCCGGCGGATCTTTTCGTAACCACGAACCACCGACGAGACATCGACACAGGTCAGCACGATCCCGCAAGGATCTCGCTCGTCCGTCCGTTGATCGATGGGTATGGCATTGGCGTTGGCATTGGGAGTCGGTCGGTTCGGCCGAATGCGGATCAAAAAGTATCTGCCTTGGCGATTTTTGCCCTTGAGTTCGATCGCCCGATCGGTGCGAAACACGCTGCGGATCTCATCGTGCAAATTAGCAACATCCAAACTTGTCGCGATGTGCTCAATCGGCCTGCCGATGTCCTGAGGCAAAACATAGAACACGTTCGTAATCGCAGGATTGAATCTCTGGATCTTTAGCTCGTGGTCGAGGCACATCATCCCGATGTCGTTGTTTCCAGCGAGGTCATCCCACCGGCATGTATCGCGGTTCAGTTCTGCGTTCTCGCCTCGATGTTCCGAATGCGTTGAGTGCGGATTTCCTCCTGCCGCATACGAAGGGTCAACCGACGGGCCTGGCTCGTCTGTCAAGTCTGGTCTCCCTCTTTGGGCTCGCAAGGGCAACGAGGCATCGTCAAGCACGTCCGTGGTCCAGTTGAGCGGAGGCCGCACGTGGAGGCGGGAACTCGACAATTCGCCAGTAATGATCCAACAGACTGAGTAGCCGCAGCAAATCTTCGCCAGCTTTTGACTTCAAAACATAGCCGGCAACAAAGTTCTCATACGCTTTCACGATATCTCGGTCCGTATCAGACGTTGTCAAAACGAATACCACGCTATCGCGAAGCGCCGGGTCGTCGCGTAGTTCTTCGAGAAACTCCAGTCCGTTCATACGCGGCATGTTGAGATCGAGCAGGATGAGATAAGGCCGCTGGAGTGGATCGCAACCAACCCCACGCAGTCGATCTAACGCCTCCATCCCATCGCGAGCATGCACGAGCGGGTTGAGTATTCGCTGTTTCTTAAGTGTCCGCTGCATCGCGAGAACATCCAACGGGTCATCTTCGACCAGCATGAGACTGACCTCACTTTGGCCACCATTTCGCTGCAGCATCGTTATGCCCTATTTGCATCGGTTTGATAATTTTCACGTAAAACAAAATAAATGATTGACGCGATCACCAAACGCCCGCATACGCCCATAACAGCGTCAATGCAACGCGAAAGCCGCATGAGATTAAAGTGCACTTGACCGGCCACGGTCTCAATCGCGGCATCACCCATCGTACTAGCAAGCGTTAACCCACAACCGAGTTCCCTCAAACGCTGTCCCGCAGTGACCATCGATCTGCAAAGCGTGGGAATTGGAAGGGCAGCATGCTTCTGGTTTCCGCGCGACTGAAATGTGTGTCGTAACAATGCTCGTCGCTATCGAAGCCTCGCAGTGACATCAAAACGACTCAGTCACTTCGATCTTCATCAACATGGAATTTCTGTTGAGGTATCTGTCTGAGTGAATTACGGGCTGACAATCAGACACAGACAAATCGAATGCGTCATAGTGTCGCGACTAAGTTGCGTCGATTCCACGTCAATCAACGCTACCGTACCCAACTCTCAAAAAAGACAACCGCTGACGCTCAATTATCAACTGAACCGCTATTGACGTTGTCCTCAAAATGCGAAAGCTATGGGCATGCAAGCGAACGGTTGGGGCACGACGTTCCAGAGAACACCGTCACGGAAGTGACTCCTTGCCGGCAGGCACTCAGGTTGATCGGACGTCGATCGGCGCGAATGTTTGTGATGATCGGTCTCGGTGGCCCGAGCAATCCCGTTCGGGCCACCGATCATTTTCCTTCGAGCGGTTGGCACGACTGCTCGAAGCACTATCGCACGCGAACCGAAACGGAGTTCTCCAATGCTTGTCCTGTCGCGAAAACCAGACGAGTCCATTTTCTTTCCCGGGCTCGGTATTACGATCTCGATCCTTCGCACAGACCGACGCACCGCTCGCGTTGGTATCGATGCTCCTCCGCAAGTTCGCATTGTTCGAAAAGAACTCGTCGACGGCACCGACGAGGAAACCTTTGACGTCAAAAGCTTCGAGCAGACCTGGGGTGGTTCGAGTAAAAACCTGCACGAACTGCGAAACCAACTCAACACCCTCAACCTCGGCCTGCAGTTCTACCGGCAACAAATGGACGCAGGGCTTATCGATGAGGCCAATGTGACGTTCCTGCGGGTCGTCAACCAACTCGACAAAATCGAACGCGACGTCAGCAAACACGCCGAAGCCGAAGCGGTCCGCGAAGCACGCGCGTCGGAAGAACCTCTACGTCCGATCCAGGTGCTGCTCGTCGAAGATGACGCGGACCAACGTGAATTACTTGCCGGTGTGCTCGCCATGAGAGGATGCGAAGTCGCCACGGCGTGCGATGGCAACGATGCACTGAATTATCTCGGGTCCCATCCCTGGCCCGATTTCGTCCTGTTGGACATGCGGATGCCCAACGGCGACGGCGCGTCCACGGTTCGCGCCCTGAGAAAAATCAACGCGTCGCCGCACCTGCGGATCGTCGCCACCAGCGGCACGTCACCACAAGATCTCGGTATCAGTCAAGGAAGCGACGGCGTCGATCATTGGTTCCCCAAACCGCTCAATACCGACGGCCTGATTCGGTACATGCAACATCCCACCGAAACCAACTTGAGCACGAGCACCTAGAGAATTTCAAAACCGGACATGTCCTCTTTGCATAGCCGGATTCGCCAAAATTCAGGTCCGCGAATCCTGCCCCACGAATCCAATCCTACGAGTCGAGGGGACATTAGCGACACCATGTTTGAAAGATGAAAACTGACCTTCCGATAGAGAGAAAGCACCTCACCGAACCCCACCAGCCAAACCGCGTTTGTCGCGGGGAACAGAAAACTCTTCCGGGGAATCGGCTCGCGAGGCTTCGGAACGATTTTTAATGCCGATTGATTTTGCGGATCTACTTCACGGACGAAGTCGGAGCGATTGCTTCGCCGCAAAGTTTGGCCGGTCGCCTGCCGCAAGATGCGGCAGCGACCGGCCGGTTTTTTTACCCTCAAACGCAGGTCATTCTCTGCATGACAAATCAACTGCTTCTACCCGCCCATTGGCCGATTTTCTTGGTAGGCTTGCAACCTCTCGATCAAATTCGACAACCGAGTCGAAGCCCGTGGCAACGTGACTTCCGCTAGCTCGAGTAAGTCCGCGATCGGGCCTTTCATCTTGTCGCAGTTCTGTTCCATCTCCACCGCGATCGTTTTCGCACGCTCAATCCGCTCGTGACACAACCGGACGCGAGCCTTCCATCGTGCGACCTGCTTCTTTTCCTCGGTCGCGGGCACCGACTCGCCCGACCGTGACGTCGACTGTTTGCGGCTGAGGCTATCGAGAGCTTCGCTCAATCGTTGTTCCGCCTGACGCAACTGCCCCCGCCAGTAACTCGGGCAGTGCTGCGTGAAATGCTGTTCCGCGTTGTTCACGACCGACCGCAGTTGGTATCCCTGCAGCATCAACTTCTCGCTCAAATGATCGACCGCCCGGTGCAGGTCACCGAGCGATTCGATACTGTGGACGTCCGCTTCACTCATCCGATCGATCCTGCCAATGCTGCCAGTCAAGCTCGCGACCGAGCGTCCGAGCCCCGCCGCCCAATATACCCCAGCCCCCAATCCAACACCGACGCAAGAAATCGCAAATCCACCAAACCGCCCCGATCAACCGATCACCCCGGCAGGCTAGGCCAAACGAAGCGCCGTTCCGGCGTCCCCACTACCGAATCGCCTAAAGGCTTCACTCCAACGTTGCGTGCAAATGCCGGATGCGTGTCGCAAAGCCTCCTTTGTTCGGCCTACAAGGCGCCAGTCCTTCCCATCGGACTAGAACTGCATTTTGTATTTGTCCGTCATTTGGCGGCGCATTGATGCGGTCATTTTGTCGATTTGCGAGAGCACGCTGCGGAAGTCCGCGTAGGCGGTTCCTCTCGCGTAGGCGTCCGTCACGCGTTGGTAATCCGCGGAACTGTTGGGATCGGAATAGCCGTATCCGTAGCCATAGCCATACCCGCGTCCGTAGGCGTAATAGGATCCGCTCGAGAGTCCTTGGCTGGCCTTCGCCTTGCCGGCTTGGATGTTCGTTGAGCGGACGTTCAACGCGTTCCCTCGCAACAACTCCGCGACGTCGCTGCCGTACTGCACCATCACCGGGTCAACATTCAGTGTCCCCATTGCGTCAAGCTTGCGGGCTTGTTGGTCATTCCACTTGGCCAAGCCACCGGTCGTTTGCGCCTTGTGTTTGCGGACCTGCTCGATGGTCTTGTTCACCTCGTCGAAGTAATGCTTCGTCGTGTACGCGACTTGCTCAGCGGCCGACCCCGGTGAGTCGGACAATTTGATCATCTGGTTCGAGATGTTGTTCGCTTCGGTAGAGAGCGTGAAGATATTCAGCAACCCGCCGAGCGAGGCTTCGGTGATCGCACCTTTGAACGCCAACTGGTTGCCTTCCGATTTCACTTCCCAAGAAAGCACTTCAGGGGCAGCGGTGCCGTTTCGCTCGAGAATTTCAGCGAGCAGTTCATTGGCGATCGTCTTCAGGCTCGCAGGCGACTTTTCGAAATCGATCGTGAAGATGCACTGCCCGAGGCTGTCGCGTCCGATTATGACGCTAAAACCTTTGATCGACGCCAGGGTGCTGGCGACCGAGTCGGGTTGGTTTGATTTCAGCGATGTGAATTTTTGAAGTTTTTCAGCCAAGGGCACCGGCGAGATCAGATTACGAACGTCCGCCGCGATCATGAACGAAAGGTACGATTCGGGTTGTTTCGACAAAGCCGCCAGGTAGGTCGAGTCGGAGATGTCCGCATCGGACTGAATCCAACGCGACAGGAGCGACCGGTTGGCCGGACGAAGGAACCCGAGCCGGTTGTCCTCGAGCGGCACCAGATAAGATTGCCGGGGAGACCAGACCACTGGGGTGCCGATGATCGAATCGACATAGCCGCCCGTTGCCGAGGCGATCTTTTCGGCGTCCGGGGCCGATTTCATCGTCGCGTAACCGGCTTCCCAACGAGGCCGGAGGCTCGAGAGATCGAGGTCGGAGATCAGCCAAATGTCGTTGACGTTTTCCGTCAGACGCGACGAAAATTCCGCGTCACTCATCAATTTGTTGAGCGATGGGACGTGGACATAAGCGATCGCGTTGGCGGGTGCCGGGGACTGCACGAGCAGTTTGGCGAGTTTGGTGTCTTGAGCGTTCGCGACGCCCATCAGGCTCACGCAGACGCAAATCGATGCCAGAAGCCGGGCGGTAGTGGTGAACATCTTTTCGGAGCCAAGGTGCAGGGGTTCGGAGTATTCGAGACGGTCGCACCGAGTCTACTTTCACGCCCAACGCCAAGCAACCAATGGAAGGGGCGCAGATTCCGCCTGGACGCATGTTTGAAAAACGCGGCGCGGATTTTGGCACGATCACCAAGGAGCAGATGTGCGATAAAAACGGTTGCCAGGCAGAAAACCGTGGCTAACGCCGATCGGCCGGTCGGGTTGGAAAAGCCGCGAGGCGTAATAGGCCGGATGAAGCAAGCTTTGCGACGCGCATCCGGCATTCACACGCAACGTTGGAGTGAAGCCTTTAGGCGATTCACTGGTGGGGATTGCCGGAACGGCGCTTCGCGTGGTCCGGCCTTCGAAAGGATGCGAAACGATTAGCCGGTGTGGGCTACCACCGGTTGGCAGGCAGAACCACGCTGCTCGGCCTTTTGAAGACCGAGCAAACGACCGCTCCGGCAAACATCTCACCCGCCGCCGACCAGCGTCACGACCTCGACGCGGTCGCCTTCGTTGACGACGTACTCGCCGTGTTGTTCCCGAGGAATCACGTCCTCGTTGACTTCCACGGCGAGGTAGTTCTTGGGGACCTCCACGTTCTGGATCAGTTCCTCGATCGGCATCGGGCGATCGACTTGCGTGGGTTTCCCGTTGACGGTGATCTCGATCATGAGGCTTCGTCGAACGCCGCGTCGAAGGCAACGTTGGACGGCGAGAAGTCGAGCTTCTTGGTGAACTCGCAGGCTTCACGGGCGCCGAAGGTGCGTTCCATCCCCGAATCTTCCCATTCGATCGACAGCGGACCTTGGTAGTCGATCACGTTGAGGGCGCGGATTATTTCTTCGAAGTTCACACCGCCACGACCCGGGCTGCGGAAATCCCAACCGCGACGTGGATCGCCGAAGTTCAAATGGCTGCAATTGATTCCGGACTTGCCGTCGAGTGTCACGATCGCGTCTTTAATGTGCACGTGGTAAATCCGGTCGGGGAAGGCACGGATGAATTCCACCGGATCAATGCCCTGCCAAATTAAGTGACTCGGGTCGAAGTTGAACCCGAACTCGGGGCGGTGGTCGAGTGCTTCGAGAGCCTTTTGTGCGGTGTAGATGTCGAACGCGATCTCGGTCGGATGGACTTCCAACGCGAAGCGAACCCCGCACTGGCCGAACACATCCAGGATCGGGTTAAACCGCTCGGCGAGCAACTCAAAGCCGGCGTCGAGCATTTTCTGTGGGACCGGTGGGAATGAATACAGCAGGTGCCAAATGCTGCTGCCGGTGAAACCGTTGACCACGTCGACGCCGAATTTCTGAGCCGCCCGGGCGGTGTTGGCGAGTTCCTCAGCCGCACGTTCGTTGACACCCGCCGGGTCGCCGTCGCCCCAAACGTATTCGGGCAAGATCGCTTGGTGGCGTTCGTCGATGTTGTCCAGCACGGCTTGGCCGACCAAGTGAGCGCTGATCGCGCGGCACTGCAGGTTGTGCTTGGCCAACAACGCGTGATGTTTTTCGCAGTAGTCATCTTCGGCGAGAGCCCGGTCGACTTCGAAGTGATCGCCCCAGCAAGCCAGTTCGATGCCGTCGTAACCAAAGCCCGCGGTCATTTCGGTCATCTCCGTGATCGGCAAATCTGCCCATTGACCGGTAAAGAGCGTGACGGGACGAGGCATGGTAGGGCTCCTGGTGAGGATGTGATCGAGCGGGAAAGTTCAATGAGGGGATCATTTTGCACCAAGATTACCCTTATGGGCAATCAGGGTGTAGAATGTGAGGGCGAGGGGGATCGGCCCCTTGGTCGAATCTGCTCTAGCGAGCAGGGATGCGAGCGCAATGATCGACTCGTTCGACTTTCCGTCTAGAACCGATCCGAAACGCGTTGTGATTGGATCAGCCAACGGGTGTTTGCCCCGGGCTGCGTATCGACCGTGACAAAGACCGACGAACCAACGAATTTTGGAACCGATCGCGTCAACTTACCGCACCGCTTGCTCGTCGATCATATGACGGGATGAGGGAATCAGCGGCTCTTTTCTATTCTTCTTTTGATAAACGGATATTGATTGTGACACGAGTGACCCATGGGGCATTGTATTTGACGATCGGATGTTTGGTGTCGTCGTTGGTCGGCGGGTGTGGCCTGGACGACGTGATCGTGCCGCCGGAACCCGCCGAGAATTTAGAGAATCACAACGTTCTCGAAGGCGTGGAGAGGTCGGAGATCGACAAGTATCGTGAAATGATCGCAGCCGAAGAGGCTCGCCTCGAGGAAACGTACACGAGCGAAGCCTACCAAAAGATGATCGCCCAACAGACAGGCCCGAACCAAGAGGGCCAAGACCCCGACGAGGAGCAAGATTGGGAGGAAAGCGGCGATTCCTACGAGAGTGATACCGAAGACAGCCTTGC
>JBICHZ010000184.1:0-4175 GCA_043101355.1 Rhodopirellula sp. JB044 | reverse complement strand
GTATTATCTTGGTTGCATCCTTGGCCAGAGATCCGGCAAGCGAACTCTACCTACAAAAACAGCGTGGCAGAGCCGTTGAGCTCTGCCACGCTGTCGTGACATCGTTTCAGTTCATCGAGAGCCGAGCAAAAACCGTCTCGGTGATCCGGACTATATCAGAGCCGGATTTCACCCGGCAAAACCATCTCGCCTAGGGTGGTTCGGCTCGATCAGAACTGGATGACGCAACCCAAGTCCACACCGTGGACGAAGAGCGAATCGGTCTCGAGGCCTTCGAAGGTTGGGCGTTCGGCAGGATCCACTGCACCGGCACCGTCGAGGACCAAGTATCCGGAGTTGATGTTTCGGTTCAGGTTGTCACCGACGAGCAGGACGTCGTCCCACATGATGAAGGAGTAACCAACCGAGAAGCTAACGTGGGGTCGCAATTTGTATGCGAGTTTGATGTTGGCTTCCGGAGCGAAGCTGAAGTTGCTTTGCTCGATCGACTGTTCGGCGTTGTTGGCGAAGATGCCGCCGGCTTGATCCGCGAATCCGGTACGGCCACGTGAACCGTTGCTGGTCCAGGTTTGGTCCATGTTACCCAGGTGCACTTTGGTCAATGCCGTCAGGGTCCAGGCACCGCGGCCCACCGTGGTCAAGAAACCGATTTGACCGCCGAAGAATTCGTTTTCTGCGGTGATGTCGTCGTTGAACGTGTACACGTCGCCTTGACCGGCACCGATTTCGGTTTGAGTCGCGGTTGCGGCCAGCGTGAGGCTCTCTTCGATTCCGAAGTGTGAGAAACCGCCGATGAAATCGCTGCGGTAGCCTTTTCCACCGAGCAATCGGAGTCGGCCGTAGCCTTCGGCACCGTACATTTCCAAGGTCGATTCAACGTTGATGTTGCCTTGGAAGTCAGTGTCGCCGCCGCCCGCTCCGTCGCTGTACGCAACCAAAATCGAGTTTTCTTGATCAGCAACGAGGTCAGAATCAAAGAACGGGATACCGATCGAACCGGTCGTTCCATCGCCACCTGCACTGTAGCTGTCTTCGGCTTCGCCGAGCATCCAGAAACGGCCGCCCATGCCGAAATCTTCGCTGAGCATGACACCACCGTCGAGACGGAAGCCGGCTTGCAAGTCACCACCAAAGGCGTCTTGTCCGCCGAATGCGGTCGCGGCACCTTGGTCGAGTTCAGGCAGGGTGCCTGCGGCGTTGGTGCTGACCAAAGGAACGGTCGAGCGAACCTGCGGGAACCACAACAGGGCTTCCGCGGTCATCCACGCGCCCGTTTTATTGGCGACGCGGCGTTTTGGTTTGCATGCTGGAGCACAGGCCGCAGGGGCACACGCGTTGGCATAGCCGCCGCAGTCACCGCCGCAGTCGCCGGTGCCGCATCCGCATGATGCCGAGGTCGTTGCGATGCCGCTGCCCACGTCGCCTTGATAGTAAGGCTGGGTGTCGCCAACGAACGAGACCGGCTCGAGCTGCGAGCCGTAATGCTGAATTTCGTCAGCAGACTGCTCGTAGTTGGCCTCATATTGTTGGTCGCCAACGTTCGACTGCGGAGAGTCGTCGTTGTACAGGTCGGCAACGTAGTCGGAGCTGTCGGCGTAGTATGCGTCTTCGCCGAGCTCGCTCGCGTATCCGTTGTCGGCCGCATTCGCGACGGTCGTTCCCGCTGACAGCATCGCCGTCAACGCCAGCATCTTCCATTTGGTTTTCATATTGTTCTTCATTAGGATTCTCGTGTAGTCCGGGAACACGGGATTGATCTGCATAATGGAATCGACCATTTCATCTGGAGTATTCAGATCGAACGGATCACAAGGAACAGATGACGCAAATTGCCTGAATTGAAACGGTTTGGCCGGACATCTTCTCTAAGTTGCCAGGAATCCGTCTAAAATCCCGTTTCGCGGCCGCATGATCTCGCCCGAGCGGCGTTTTCGAACGTAAAACCGAACGCCAGAAGGGTATGATTTAGGTGCAAAGCCACTAAATTCCCTATCGCGAGGCGGGCTGGTTTCCCCTTTTTGTCCCGCTGTCGGGAGTCCGGTTTGCCGGCGGTTTGAATCGCAACCCGTCCTTGTGCCTTTTCCGTTTTCTACTGCGATCCCAAACGACGTTGAAACGATGTCCGATTCGACAATCTCTCGCTCTCACTCCTCCGATGACGCCGCCCCACCATCGGCCGGGGGAGGGAATCCGGAAAACGTCGCAGGGGACGGCATCAAAGAGGCGAGCGAAACGTCCATCACGGATCCCAACGCGTCGCCGTCGGTTCCCGCGCCGGCGACCGCACCTGATGTTGCCAACAAACGCCGCTCGGGTGATCCCAGCGCGTCGGGCAATTCGATGTTCAAACTGCGGAACCTGCGTCCGCGTATGGTGCGTTGGCGTCGGCAGCTAGCTCGTGTGAACGAGTTCGAACCGATCTTGCAAGCCGAAGATGATGCGTCGATTCGCAAACGCAGCCTCGCGCTTCGGTACCGCGCAATGGCAGGCGAGAAGCTCAGCGCGTTGTTGCCCGAAGGCTATGCGTTGTGCCGCGAGGCGGGCCGGCGTGCTTTGTCGATGCGACACTACGACGTGCAGGTGGTCGGCGGCATCGCGCTGTTCGAAGGGCACATCGCCGAGATGCAGACCGGGGAAGGGAAAACGTTGACTGCGACGTTGCCGTTGTACTTGCATTCGCTCGTCGGCAAAGGAGCCCACCTCGCAACGGTGAACGATTACCTCGCCCGTCGTGACGCGGAGTGGATGACGCCGCTGTTCGAGATGTTAGGCGTCAGCGTCGGGATCATTCAAACCGAAAACGATCAGGGGGCTCGTCGCAAGAGTTACTCGTGTGCGGTTACTTACGGGACGGCGAAAGAGTTCGGGTTCGACTTCCTTCGTGATCGTTTGTTGCTGCGTGCTCAGAACCGAATGCAAACCGAGATGCTCGGCGGCGGCGACGGCGGGTTTTCCGATTCGGGTGATCAAGTCGTGATGCGCGGCATGCACTTCTGCCTCGTTGACGAAGCCGACAGTATCTTGATCGATGAAGCCCGTACGCCTTTGATCATCGGCAGTCTCGAGGACACCGTCCGCGATCAAATCGTCGAGTCCTATCTGTGGGCATAGGAACACGCGCCGAGCTTCGAGTTGGACGAACATTTCGAGATCGATAACGAAACGAAACAGTATGAACTCACCGCACGGGGGCGCGGACGCGTTCGAGCGTTGCCCAAAAACGACCTCGTGCGAACGATGGGCTTGGTTGATCTGTACGAGTACATCGAGCGAGCGATCAAGGTGCACCGCGAATTCTTGCTCAATCGCCAATACGTGATCCGCCCGAGCGAAAAGGATCCCAATGTTGACGAGATCGTGATCGTCGATGAGTTCACCGGGCGTCTGGCCGAAGGGCGTAAATGGCGAGACGGCATCCACCAAGCGATCGAGTCGAAAGAAGGACTCGATATCAGCGTGCCGACGGGGCAGGCGGCGCGGATCACTGTGCAGGATTTGTTCTTGCGATACCCACACTTGGCCGGGATGACCGGTACCGCCGCGACCAGCGCCAGCGAAATGCGACGGATCTATCGCACACCGGTTGTTCGTGTTCCGACCAACCGTCCGCCGCAGCGAATCGAGTTACCTCCGAAGGTGTTCGGGACGCTCGAGTCGAAATTTCAAGCGATCGCTGAAGAGGTCCGCGACGTGCACGCGACCGGACGCCCGGTCTTGATCGGGACGCGTTCGATCGACAAAAGCGTGCTGCTGTCGAACTTGCTCACCGAAATGGGGATCGCCCACGAAGTCCTGAACGCGAACAACGTCGAACGGGAAGCCGAAATCGTGTCTGCGGCGGGAGGCCCAGGGCGGGTCACGGTGGCGACAAACATGGCAGGTCGGGGAACGGACATTAAGTTGGCCGACGAGGTCGAAAGCATCGGCGGGATGCACGTGATCTGCACCGAACTTCACGACGCCGCTCGCATCGACCGCCAGTTGATCGGGCGTTGTGGACGTCAGGGTGACCGTGGTTCGTATCGCCAGTACCTGTCGCTCGATGATGACATTCTCAAAGGCGGGCTCGGAGTGCCGAAGTCGGAAAAACTCAAAGCACGCGGTGCGGCCAACACGGGCAGCGCCGACCGGATGGCGAACTTGTTCACGCGGGCTCAACGCAAAGTCGAACGCAA
>JBICHZ010000183.1:0-23103 GCA_043101355.1 Rhodopirellula sp. JB044 | reverse complement strand
ACTGACGCGGAGGACAAACCACTGCGCACCGGCGCGTTCCAAAATGTCGGTAGCTATGTGGTGTTCTCGAGCGGCAAAGGTGAGCAGTCTCGACTGTGTTTCGTCGATGCGTCGAAGAGCGAACCGACGATTGAGTCGTTGACGCTGCGGATGGACGCGGGACAATCGATGCTCACTCCGATCGTCGGAAGAGGCATCGGTGGCAGTCCGATTGCGTTGTGCTTTGCCGAGTCCAAGGATGCTCCGGAGAACGATCAGCTCTATGTCGTCGATCTCGATCCCGATCGAAACGGCAGTTTCTCAGATGCGGTTGCGGGCGAACCGATCGCAGTGGGACGCAGTCGAATCGAAGGCCACTTTGGCCACCATGACGCGGTCTTCTTGCCACGCGGTCGTCAAATCGCGATCACGAATCCCGGCGACTCGAGCATTTGGGTGATTTCACTTCGCGACCAAAGCGTCGCAGCGAAATTCGACTGCACCGGAACACCCACGGCACTGCTTTCGATTTCCGACTGAGCGAATGATTCTGCCTTTGGCGTTCTCCTAGCCGAGTCGACACACCGAGAAAGGAAGTGCTCATCGGAGAACCGCGGCTAACGCCGATCGGCTGATGACTTTTCGGATCGGTTCCAATTTCACGGGAACGCCGCAGTCGACTCGGCTGCGGCGTTCCCGTCGGACAGACCGTATCAAGACGTGAATAAACTCAGAGCAACGACAAACGTGATCGCTTCTTGATAGGTGACCCTGCGCACGTCGAAGATGTCGGTGACGAGTCGATTCCAAATCTCCCTTGCAAACCAACTCGTCACGAACATGACAACTACGAAGCGGACAAAATCCACCAACGAGGTGAGAATGATTCCTTGCAGCGGAATGTTCGCAGCCGCATCCGATAATGCAAATCGGAAGATGCCGTAAGCTGCTGAATAAAGCACTAAGAGCAAATTGAATGTGGCGGTGATTTGCGGTTTGCGTTTCATCGTGATCAACAGCAATGAGGAGAATTAAGAGAAACAGCCATCCATCGACGGTCGGGTTACGTCAGCATCTGGCCGCCGTCAACCGCGAGCAGTTGGCCGGTGGTAAGTTTGGTGCCTGTTGCAAAGAACAGGACCGCGTCGGCGATGTCATCCGGCTGTGATGGTTTCGGTATGGGGTAGTCTGCAACCATCTCGTCGAGATCCCAGTTCGGGTTGCCCTCACGAATCCATCTGCTGTCGATCGGCCCTGGGCAAACCGCATTCACTCGGATCTTCGGCCCGAGGGCCCGGGCGAGCGATTTCGTCATCGTGTTGAGGGCCCCTTTGCTGGCACAGTAGGCGATGCACGAACCGGCGCCCGTAAAACCGGCGACCGAACTGACGTTGACGACACTGCCGCCCTCACCATCGGCCAGCAGTTTCGCGGCGGCTCGGGTAACGAACCATGGGCCTTTCAGGTTGACTCCCAGAATCCGATCCCAGGCGTCTTCATTCATCGCCTCAAGATTCGAGTGTTCGATGAAATCGGTGGTGGCTGCGTTGTTGACCAAACAGTCGAGCCGGCCATGCTCGCTTTCGATCTGCTTCACCATCGACACAACTTGACTCTCGTTCGAAACATCGGCCTGGCACACCATCACGGGGACACTCAGTGATTCGATTTCTTTCGCCGTTTGTGTTGCCTCGGTTTCACTGCGCGAATAGTTCACGATGACTCCATACCCGAGCTTTGCGAATTGAATCGCGCACGCCTTTCCCACTCCGGTGGCTGCTCCGGTAACCAAAGCAATCGGGCGATTCGAATTATTCATGAGGGGTCCGGTTGGATAGCGAGCGGGAAAGCGGATGAGTTTGAGGAACGGCATTACAAGGCAAATTGCCGGGCGTCGCAAGCAATTGCCTCGTTACGATTTGTGATCGTCGATGTACGGATCCGCGGTATGGGTTGAGCGGTTCGTAGTGGCCGCTCCGATCGGACGGGTTGTCCGGTAACCAAATCGACCGATTCGTTCCGGCACGCGGATCAGGTGCAACCTAGTTTTAGTTGCCACGAACCGCGCTGGCTGCTGCGCGCTGAGTCACCCCATTGAAAAACGCTTCATTCGGTTATGCCACACGATCAAGCCAACTCGTCTTCGTCGGAGCACACTCGTGTTGCCGGTCCACCGTCAGACGATCGATCGAGCGAGTCAAAAAGATCGCGACGGAAAGGGCGATCCGGAGCACGGGCAATTCGCCGTCAGCGATCCAGGGAGGCTGCGACCACCTCAAAACCCTCGTTCCCGTCGGAAGGTTCACCGGGGGAGATGACGCGAGATTGTGCATCGCGTTATCAAGTCGTCGGCGAACTCGGACGAGGTGGTTGGGGGGTTGTTCAAAGTGCCATCGACGGGCATCTCCAACGTCCGGTTGCGATCAAGTGAATCAGCGGGCCGACCAGCCCTTCAGACGGTGTGCGTGATCGGTTCTTGCATGAAGCCATCGTCACCAGCCAACTGCAACATCCTGGGATCGTTCCGGTTCACGAGTTGAGCGAGGACGAGTACGGAAACGCGTATTACGTGATGAAACTTCTCGATGGGAAACCGTTTCACTATTTGATTCGCCAAGTTCATGAATCTCAAAAGCGTCATCCGGCGACCCCGGGAGACGCTGAATTCGACCACAGTCTCGCAGCCCGTGGCGATTATGGTCATCAACAACTTTCCGAAGCGATTCTGCCGTTGCTCGAACGCTTTATCGATATTTGCAATGCGGTTGCCTATGCCCACAACCGAGGTGTGCTGCATCGAGACCTCAAACCTGCCAACGTGATGGTTGGCGCGTTTGGCGAAACAATCATCGTCGATTGGGGCCTGGCAAAGCGTTTTCGCGACGACCCTCACGTACGTGATGAGACAACAATTGAGTGCGAATTGGATCGTGCCGCACGACGTGCCGATGATGCGTTCGACGATTCGCAATCGGATCACACATCGGCGGGCTCAATCATCGGGACCCCGGCATACATGTCTCCCGAGCAAGCGTTGGGAAACATCGATTCACTGACGCAGACATCCGATGTCTATTCGCTCGGGGTGATGCTGTATGAGATTTTGGTAGGACGGCATCCGTTCAAGGGCCTCGATGTCGATACCGTGCTAAAACTGGTGGGAACGGGAGAGTGGCTGCCCGCAAAACAGGTGCGACGCGATGTGCCACGCGCGTTGTCCGCGATCTGCGAAAAAGCGATGGCGTTGTCTCCGTCTGATCGATACGAGACCGCCGAAATGTTGGCGGAAGATGTTCATCGATACCTCGCCGGAGACGCCGTCCACGCCGACCACGAGAATTGGTTGGATCGAGCGAGCCGTTGGTGTCGGCGCCACCGAACAATCGCTCTCTGCGTCGCCGTGACCACGTTGCTGTTGCTAGTCGCTGCGTCCATCTTTGGGTATCTCATTCACCAAGCACATAAAGAAGAACGCGCTGCTCGGCTCGCGACGGAGGCGGCTCATCATGAGTCGTTGCAACTGCTCGCAGAAAGCCGTGTGGCGGCAGACGGTTGGCTGATCGATCTGACCGGGGCGATGGAGTTCTACCCGGCCTTGACGCCGATTCGCAACCAGTTGATCACGCAAGCGATCGAACATTACGAGGCTCTCTTAGAGCATGAGGAAAACGGGTTGTTGCACGAAAGCGATGAAAACGTGTCTACGGTCATGCTGAGTCGACAATGCGTCGAACGTTCCAAGCTGCATCTACGTACCGGCGACTTGTATCGTTTGAGCGGAGATCACCGACCGGCGAAAACCCATTATGAATTTGCGAGGGAGACGCTCGGGGCGTTAGGTGAGATCGCTGGTATTGATCGAGACTCCACCGAGGAACGCACGTTGCAACGAACCAATATCTGGATCGGGGAACGTTTGATCGACCACGAAGCAACCCGGGCATCAGATCTCGACGCTTTCGAAAGACACCGTCATGATGTTGCAGCTTTGTTAGACGCCTATGGTGTGAAGTCCACTAACTCGATAGGTAAACAACGCGTTCCACCTCGCGTGTTCGACCTTGTATCTTCGCTCGCCCGACTGCATTTCACGATTGTGCGTGTTCATGGGGCAGGCATGGATCAGTCAGATTCCATCGCACATCTCGAGGTTGCCTATCAATGGGCGGACTGGCTGCAAAGGATGCGCGGAAGCGCAAGCGACGAACGTCTATTTACAAAGATCGCTATCGATCGGGCCGTCAGATTGCAGGATGCCGGACGCCACGAGGAAGCCATTCGAGTTTGGAAACAGTTGTCCGATCGCCTGAACCAACAGATCGCCGCGGCACCGCAACGGATTGATTCATGGCAAACCCTCACCGAAGCAAGACTGCAAATGGCCGATGCGTTGGCCCGAACGCAGAACGCGCAGTTGGCTCGCTCTGAATATCGAAACGCGATTGAGGGATTAAAACGAGTCATTTCCACGGTGAACGTTGGCGATCACTACCGACGACAGTTAGAGGATGCCGAGAGAAGTCTGCGGAAACTGATCGAGAGCGGAAACGAAGACGAATAACGAATCCTGTGTCTGTGTCATTACAGGCGTCTCAACCGTCATATTGAGATGCATTGCGCTTTCGGCAATTGATCCGCGATCACTTTGATAACGTTGGAGTAGCTCAGCATCGTGTGTGACCTAATTTTCAACAATTCGACTCGTTCGGCGCGAGTCTGCAGGTTTGACTTTCTCGTGGCGAACTATCGATGACCGATCTTAGCAACACCAATATGCATCCGACGATTCCTCCGCCTCGACACTTAATGGTCGAACCGGAACCGGAAGCCACCATGCATCAACAGGATTTTCGCACCCCTGAGGATGCGGTCGGAAACGAATCATGTTTGGTACAGATCTACCCCGTTGACGTGATTGACGGGATGTTGCTGTTGGAACGAGAATCGCTCACGATTGGTCGAGACATCGTATGTGATTTGATACTCGATGACGCGAGCGTGTCGCGACGGCATGTGGAATTGGTCCCAACCGGGAATGGGTACTCTCTTCGTGATCTGGGAAGTACGAACGGAACGCTTCTCAACGGGACACCGATCGATGGCGAACAGTTGCTCCGTTCAAACGACATCATCTCCATCGGCAGTTTCATTTTTAAATATCTATCCGCCGGCAGTGTCGAATCGCAGTACTACGAGACCGTTTATCTGTCGTTGACCCGCGATGCGCTGACCGGGACGATGAACAAGCGGTATTTGCTAGAGTCGATGCAACGTGAGATGGCGCGATCTCTGCGACGGTCTCAACCACTCGCCGTCGTGATGATGGATATTGATTTCTTCAAAAGTGTCAACGATACCCACGGGCATTTGGTGGGCGACGAAGTCTTGCGTGAGTTCGGTACGCGGTTGCTGGATGTCTGTCGTGAGGATGACCTCTTGGCTCGCTACGGAGGTGAAGAGTTTTCGCTGTTGCTCGCATCGACCGATCGCGACGAAGCCCTTGAAATCGCCGAACGTTGTCGGGCTGTGATCGCGGACGAGCCGTTTGACACCGCGGTCGGGCCACTCGCGGTTTCGGCCAGTTTTGGAGTGGCGTGCTACGATGGCAATCAAGCGATGAAGCCTGCTGAGTTGCTTAAAGTCGCTGACGAGCGGCTCTACGACGCCAAACACAATGGGCGAAATCAGGTCGTCTGCTGAGTCGTTGCCCGGCGTTTTGTTCTCTTCGTTCTGATCAATTGCGATGAACCGTTGCGGTTTGCTAAGACGCGAACCGGGATGAGTAATTGTGCAGCAATTATCGAAAAACGAATGAGCATCTTCGCTTCTTTTCGGTGCTGCGCGATCGCTTCGTGCGTTACGTTTTTGGCACTCGCAGTTTCACCGAGCGATGTTTCACGCGTTCATGCTCAACAGGTGATCGTCGATTCGTCCGGCAATGACGGCTTGGATTGGTATGACCCCGGAGAGTTGATTGTCGGGGACGAATACGCCGCGGCAACTCCGAGACTGTCGCTCGAGGTTCCTGTGGAGCGGTTTCGCAGAGGGTTCTACCAGGGCAGCGAGGTTTCTGCGGGGCATGTTTTCGGACTCGGGGATCGCGCCGGCGGTCTGAATCAAACGTTCTTCGAGTCGCGTATTTCCGTCGGTGTGCCACTGGGCAGTTTGAAGAACATTCTCGCGGTGAGTCCCTTCTTTCGGTTTGATTTCGCAGACGGCCCGATCGAGATTGATGTCCCGGAGACGCTTTACAGCACTGGGGTGACTTTGCTGCAACGAAAGGAATGGTCCGAGCGTTGCTCAACGACGGTGTTGTTGACGCCTTCGGTGCGGAGTGACTTCAGCACCGGTGAAAACGCGTTTCGTTTGTTCGGGCTTGGGATGGTCAATTGGCAGATCTCTCCACGTTGGAATGTGGCTCTCGGAGCAGTCTATTTCGATCGCTCCGACCTGAGCGTTTTGCCTGTCGTCGGGGCAACGTGGACGCCGAGGCCATGGTGCAAACTCGATCTGACGATGCCGCGTCCAAGGCTCAGCTATCGATTGTGGAAAGACGGCGGAGTTGCTGAAGCTTGGGCGTTCATCGGTGGACAACTCGGTGGGAATACCTGGGCGGTGTCTCGAGATGACGGATCTCATGATGAATTGACCATCGGCGATCTGCGACTGTTGTTCGGCTATGAAGTGCTCCGCAAAGGGAACCGAGGGCTACTCGTTGAAGGTGGATACGCATTCAATCGAAGCATCGAATATGAACGTCAAGACGTCGAAATCGATTTGGACGACGCTTTGTTTTTGCAAGCGGGATGGAAGTTTTAAATGAGTACCCTACGACGCTCTCGCCGAGGAACGCACCGCTCGGGCGGAGTGAGCGGTTTGTTTTGGTGGGTCGTCGTCTCTGCGGTGTGTTTTTCGGCGACGGCCGCGCATGCACAGTTGCCGTCGGGCCTGACCAAGTCACGTTGGGCGATGGATGATCCCGAATACGCCGAAAAGTATTCTGTCGGAGCAGAGAAGACCAATGTGCCCGGCAAGATCAAACAGGCTGCCGATGCGCGTTTCCTCAAAGACTCGTCGGGTGCCTATTTATCCGGTGGCTTAACGGCATTCGGTCAATCGTCCAACCCGATGGGAAGTCTCGAGTTGGGCTACGCCGGATATGGAACTTCCTACATGACCAATCGCATGGGGTTCATCGCTGCTGCGAACGAAGACGATTACTTTCTCGGTGGTGAATTAGGAATGCGTTTTCAAACGCCTACCAGACTCGCTCCGTTTGTTGGTTGGGGCCTATTCGCAGGAGCATCGAGTAAATCCGAACCCGCCGATGACGACAACCGCGACAATGATGATGACGGTGACGTGGATGAGTGGGGCGAGGAAGAGGAGTCCTTTGACGGCGCGCTGATGGCGATCTACCCCGAAACCGGCATCCACTTTTGGTGGACACCGAGAGTGCGAATCAGTGGCTTTGGAAGGTATCTCGTTACGACCGAAGGCCGCGACGCCGATTCCTGGTACTACGGAATGTCGATCGCAATCATGTCGAAGTAACTACGGTGTAGTGCGCCGCGCTAAAGTGGTGGAACGTTGAGGTAGTTGTGGCACCGTTCCTTGCAACGACAACGCCACGCTCATGCATTCAACCGATAACGATGGAACTCAGTCCTCCTGTTTGAATTTCATCGATCCTCCGACCACCGGCAGGGTGAGCTGCGATTTTTGGAGGTCCAATGTGAGCTTCGTGCCTGGGGTTGGATGCAGCGTGTAGTCGCGATCGCTCGAAAAGACCATGAGTGCGATCTGCTGTCCTTTGGGGATCACTTGATCGTCGGGTTGGAGGTCGAACTCCACATCATAAAACTCGCCCGGAACCAACGGTTTGCTCTCTCGCATTGATTCGATATTTTGGGGGTCAGCCCACCCCCGAGTGATGATGTTATCGGTAATCTTGGAATGCTTGTTTGTGTTCCAAGGAAGTGAAACCAACCAGACGCTCAGGTTCGCAGCAGGACGGTCGCAAGCGATGCGCAATTTGACTCGTGGGGTTCCCGAGAGGTGAACGGCTTCACTTAACTCCGGCGTTGCATAGATCAGTCGATGTTCGGTGTATTCGGCCTGAGCGAGTGCTTCACCGGAGAATGAGAAGTTGTCGACGAGAGTTTCTGTCCTAGGTTCCTCGATCGGTTGCAGTTGCAAGCCGCCTTCTTGCGGAGCACCGGACACGGGGTAGACGACAACGTCTTTTGCCCACGGGTGTGGGTATTCAGGGTATTCGGTTGGGTTGGTTCGTTCGTCACCTTCGCGAACAATCCATGACTTCGAGTCGTTTTCAACTCCGTTGTCTTCACCATACAGATAGTGAGTGAACCATCGGTTCATCATGCTGATCGGAGGCGGGCCGCCGTGGCCGCCTTGATGCATGAACAGTTGCGTTTGAACGCCGTTTTTCTTCAGAGCCTGGTAGATGCGAATGCTGTGCTCGGGAACGACGTTCCAGTCGTTAAACGCGTGCGCCATCAATACGGCCGCTTTGACGCCACCGACCCGATGCAGGTAATCGCGAGACTGCCAGAAATCGTTGTAGTCGCCGGTCGCACGATCTTGATTGGCCATCATCAATTCGTCGCGCACATGGCAATCGCAGTAGGCCTGAGTCTCTTCGTTTCCGCCGCTGTGGATGAAGTCGTACAGGATATCAATGTCTTCGCCGAGGTAACCGCCTGGATGACGGACCAATCCATTGGATCGATAGTAGTGGTAGTACGAAGTGTTCGGGGCCACAGGAATGATGACTTCCAAACCCTCCACTCCGGTCGTCGCGGCGGCAAGTGGTATTGTGCCGTTGTAGCTGGTGCCGGTCATGCCGACCTTGCCTGATGACCAATAGGCTTCGACAGGTTCACCGCCGACGGGCTCGGTAAATCCTTTGCCGCGTCCGCACAACCAATCAATTACCGCTTTGGGTGCGAGGGCTTCTGGATCATCACCGACGGTGGGGCAACCTTGAGACAGTCCTGTGCCCGGCGCACTCGAATGAACAACGATGAATCCACGTGGTAGCCAATCGTTGATGTGTCGTTTCGAGATGATCGGACGAGTTCCCTCTCTTTCGATTTTCGGCGCGGAAGATCGTTCCGGCGGCTTGTCTCCTAGCTCTTGTCTGGCGTCCCAAAAATAGGAGTCGTCACCACCCGTCGTCCCGGCAAAGTAGGGGCTGGAGTTGTAGATCACGGGAAGCTTCAACGATTGCGTTTCCGTCTGGGTGGGGCGCGTGACGCTGACGTGCATCCGATCCATGTTGCCGTCACCATCCAAGTCGAATTCGGTTTCGACCCAAAGGTCATGCCGGATCCAGTAGTCAGAGTCTTCTAACTCTTTGATGACTTGCGTCTCTCCATCCTTAATGACCGGAATCTGAACGTCATCCGCTTTTAAAGGTGACGACGCGAAGAGCAGTAGAGCGAGGACAGTCAATTGAAGTCGATTCATTGTTGCCGAAACCGAGGTGAGATGGTGGTGAGACTGCCCAGCTTAGTCACACGAATCATTGCACTTCAAGCGTTGATGAGGCAATCGATTCAAAACAACTTTGAATGAATGCACGATGTCGATCGTGCTGTGCGCGAACGTTCCAACGACTGAACTTATTTTGCCAAGCCTTGAGGGCAACGAGGAAATATGCGTGTGATTGATTGCTGCTGGATTATTTTCACTATTCAATCTGACAAATTCCGCTTACGTTTTTTGCCTCGCTCGAGTCAACTCATTAGTGAAGCTTACGCTATCTCTGATAGTCTGCTCGGCCTCCGTGTTAAACCGCATGGTCAGTGCGTTGCCCCCCTAGATAAAGGAGGCCCCTCGGCGGGACCTGTGGAAGGGGGGGCTCGTTGACGCAGCGAGTGAGTTTGTGAACCAATATCGAAACGAGCGCGGCATGGGTTTTCGCACCGCATCTTTCTTCATGTGGAAGACCTTGATGAATCGTCTGCTACTAGTGCTTCTTCTCGCTCTGTTCTCGTGTACGGCGAGAGCCGACAGACCGAACGTTCTCTTTATCTCGGTGGACGATCTGAATGATTGGATCGGATGCCTTGGTGGACATCCGCAAGCGATCACTCCGAATTTCGATCGACTCGCCGAGAGCGGGATGCTGTTCACAAACGCCCATTGCCCCGCGCCGGCATGCAATCCTTCGCGCGGTGCGATCATGACTGGGATCTCGCCACATGTTTCAGGGTTGTATGACAACCGGCAGAGCATGCGAGGTCAAATGCCTGACGCGGAGTTGTTGCCGCGGTACTTCTCCAATCACGGATACTGGGCGGCAGGGTCGGGAAAAATCCTGCACTACTTCATCGACGCTGAGTCTTGGGACGAATACTACCCACCGAAGCAAACCGAAGACCCGTTCCCGCGTACCTATTACCCGAAGAAACGTCCCGTCAGTCTTCCACGTGGAGGCCCATGGCAATACGTCGAAACCGACTGGGCAGCTCTCGACGTGACGGACGAAGAGTTCGGCGGCGACTGGTTGGTGTCGCGTTGGATCGGGGAACAGTTGTCCAAAACGCACGACAAACCATTCTTTTTGGCCTGTGGGCTTTACCGTCCCCATGAACCGTGGTTTGTCCCCGAGAAGTACTTTGAGCCGTTTCCGTTGGAAGAGATACAACTCCCACCGGGCTATCTGGAAAACGATCTCGATGACTTGCCGCCGGCAGGAAAAGAGCGTGGTCCGAATCGATACTTTCCCCACATTCGCGAACAGGGCCAATGGAAGCGCGGCATCCAAGGTTATCTCGCTTCGATCTACTTTGCCGACACGATGCTCGGACGCGTACTCGATGCGTTGGAAAACGGTCCTAACAAGGACAACACCATCGTGGTCTTGTGGAGTGATCACGGATGGCATTTGGGTGAGAAAGAACACTGGCAAAAATACACCGGTTGGCGAGTCTGCACCCGAGTCCCATTAATGATGCGTGTTCCTAAAGGCGTGCCGGGGCTGCCGGACGGAACTGAAGCGGGGACTGTCTGCGATGCGCCGGTGAATCTGCTCAGCCTGTTTCCGACGCTGACACAGCTATCTGGTTTGCCTGATAAGGCGACCAATGACGGACCCAGTTTGTTGCCGCTGCTTAAAACGCCAGACGCCGAGTGGCCGCATGCATCCATTACTTATCTAGGACGACCGGGAAACTTCGGAGTCAGCGGCAGACGTTTTCGCTACATCCATTATGACAATGGTGACGAGGAACTCTACGACATCGAAACGGATCGCTACGAGTGGAACAATCTCGCGTCGAAGGCTGGGTTTGCCGAGCAGATTGCTGATTTGAAGGCGTATCTCCCCAAGACGTTCGCTGAATATGCGAACAATAACAGCGGTGCT
The DNA here is from genome assembly GCA_043101355.1 of Rhodopirellula sp. JB044. GTDB lineage: Bacteria > Planctomycetota > Planctomycetia > Pirellulales > Pirellulaceae > Rhodopirellula. The sequence goes on along the minus strand of JBICHZ010000183.1, from coordinate 11,729 downwards.
TCGCTGCCTGATCTGCCATGGTCGCCGTTTGACGGTGAAACCAAACTCGTTTCGCAACCGCGTGGCGACGAACTCGAAGTCCGCATCAGCAACAAGGCGGGACAACCAGTGAAAGTGTATTGCGTTGACGACCACGGTAACGTGCAACCATACGGTACGCTGGAGACCGAATGGAGTAAGCCGTATCAAACTCGGACGGGAGAGATCTGGCTCATTCACGACGCCGATGGCCACCCGCTCGGCCATTTCACCGTGGGGAACGAACCGGCACACGCGATTGTGCCGAGTGCGACTGAGTAACAACTGCGTATCGTAGAACGAGGTCGCGGCATCTTTCGATGGGACGTTCGTTCGCTAGCTCTCGTTTGATTCCGTCGCCGAAAGCGAGGGCAGCTCGAGTTCGTATGCTGGGTTCTTTCGAGGTCTGATTGCGATTCGTTTCCGCGTCATGAGGATGAGCCCGGACGTCACGATGAGCGCCGAACCGATCAGCATCTCAAGGCTGAACTTCTCGCCGAACCAGTAGACTCCCAGTCCAATGCCGAAGAGCAATCTTGAGTATCGAAACGGGGTTACCGCGGAAACTTCGCCGGTTCGCATCGCTTTCATTAAGAATGAGTAGGCAATCACACCGACGCCGATGGCAGCGGAAAGGTAAGTCGACGTTGTCGAGGTCGGCCAAATGAACGGTTTGCTATCCCAGACCGCGATCACGATTCCGGCGAGAAATACAGCGACAAAACCATACAATCCAAGAACCGCCGTGCTGACGGATTTTGGAGCCGCCCGGCTGGTCAGGTCACGACCGGCAAAACCGAGCATTCCGAGCACGGCTAGCATGGAGAGCATTGAAAAAGTGTCTCGTCCCGGACCCACGACAATTACCACGCCAGCCAACCCGACCCAAATCGCGGTCCAGCGACGCAAACCGACTCTCTCGCCAAATACAACCGCGGCTCCCGCGACGACCACCAAGGGAGTCGCCTGCAGGATGACGGTGGTGGCGGACAGTGGGGTCAATGCGACGGCCAACGCGTAGAACACTCGGCCGGCTACCTCAAACAGCATGCGGTAACGCATCGCCGACGATTGAATTGCCGGGCCGAAGAAGCGATCCCGGTTTCTCGCAGCGGTGATTGCAAAGACCAACGCACCACCAAATCCGAAGAGCACCAACACCTGTCCAACGGGCAAGAGTCCGGCAGTTGCCTTGATCAACGCATCCTCGACCGCGAACGCTGCCATTGCGGCCACCATCCAGATCGAACCCATCAAATTGGCTTGCGAAATGGTTGTGTTTTCAGGAATCATGGTTGGGGGCAGGCATGGTTGAGACGGGGCATGAAATGTTAAGACGCTCTATAACGGCCTGTACAAACGCCGAGCAGTGGCGGTCGTTAGCGAGAGGTATTATGTGGAGGCTCGCGGAGCCCGGTTGAGGCTCTTGCGGTAGAATCGCCGACTGTGGCCTTTCGGGTAGTCCTCGAGTTCGGCAAACAATTCATATCCGCAGGCTTCGTATAATTTGGGTGCCTGAAAGCTAAACGTGTCCAGATGGATATGTTCGCAGCCCGACGCGATCGCGCGGTCTTCGAACGCTTTCAAGAGGTGTGTTCCAACACCTTGACCTCGTAAATCGTCGCGGACCCAGAAGTTGTAAATGCTCGCCCAGTTCCAGTTCAGGTGCCCCACGATCCCGGCGTCAATCGATCCATCGGCATCGCGATGAAAAAACGCGATGCAAGCAAAACCCGGCGTCTGGATATGTTCCATCGCATGAGTGGTTAGGCCGTTGTGGATGACATCTAACTCGTCAAACGACGGTGATTCAACGAATTCGATTTTGATGGACATGGTCGGCGTAAAAAGGCTGGATCGGCTCGGACGGTGTCAGTTTATCGCGGCGGCAATTCTACGTGAGGGGACGCCGCCGACATGGTGCCACGGTTTCGAGTTAGAATCGGGCACGAGGTGAATATCGCCTTCGAACAGGAAACAGCGACATCGAGTGCCCTGTTTTTCCAAACTTGATCGCCCCCAACGATGAGTGACACAAATGAGATTCTTGTTTTTTGTAATAGTGACAACGGCGGTTGTTTCTTCAGGTTTGCAGTTCTCGTCGTTGGCGGCGAAGGAGACATCGCCGGAGGAGGCTCGGGTACTGCTGTTTGAAGATCAGTTCGATCGGAATGAATCGCAGGAGGTGAAAGAGGAAATAGGGAACGGATGGGCATCCAATAGTGAACGACGGGCTCACGGGAACAAACAAGTTGATCTCAAAGACGGGGCCATGCACATCTCGTTTCATGAGTCGGCCGATCATGCGGTCTCGGTTACTCATCCAGCGGAATTTCGCGACGGGGTGGTTTCTCTTCGTTTCATGCTCGAAGGCAAAGCCGACAGCCTCGGGCTGAACTTTGCGGATCTGAAATTCAAAGGTGTGCATGCCGGGCATCTTTGTGTCGTGAAGATCAACACGCGGCAGGTTCAGATCAGTGATTTGAAAACGGGACGAATGGCGAACAAGTATTATGAGTTGAACAAAGCCAAAAAGCTGACCCCGGAGATGCAAGTCGAACTAAAATCCAAGTCCAATCGATTTCCAAATCGGCTCGACACGAACAGGTGGTACGCTCTGCAGGTGCGGATCCAGGGTGACACCATGAGCGTAACGATTGACGGCAAACTCGTTGGTGAGTTCTCCTCGAAGGGAATTGCTCACCCGACGAAGCGACTTTTGCGTTTGGCGGTTCCGAAGAACGCCGTCGTGGATGATGTTCAGGTTTATTCGTTGTCGAATTCGTAGGCAGTCGGTTGCTGCCATCGGTGAATTTGGCTGCGGTGTCTTCTCGTTGCCAATTCTTTCAATCTCTCGCTTCACGATAAAGAGAAATTTCTGTCTATGAACGTTGGATCAGTTCGCGTGTTTCTTTTCGCTCTTCTGTCGTTGTGTCAATTGGGGACAGGCGTTGTCTCGGCGGATGATTCCGTCGTGAGAGCTTCGCCTTTGAAGGTCTTGTTGGTCGCAGGTGGATGCTGTCACGACTACGAAACGCAGTCAAAGCTGCTCAAAGAAGGAATTGAGCAACGGATCCATGCGAACGTCACCGTCGTCACTAGCGACCAAAGCAACACGAAAGCGACATTTGAGATTTATGAAGCTGATGATTGGGCGGAAGGGTACGATGTCGTCATCCATGATGAGTGTTCAGCGAACGTAACCGAACGACCTTACGTTGATCGGATTTTGGCGGCGCATCGCAACGGAACACCCGCGGTGAATCTGCACTGTGCGATGCACAGCTACCGGTGGGGGAACTATCGGGCTCCCGTGGAACCGGGCGCGGACAACGCGGCGTGGTATGAGATGATCGGAGTTCAATCAACGGCGCACGGACCGAGGGCTCCCATCGATGTGATTTACACCAATTCCAACCATCCGATCACCAAGGGCATGGAAGATTGGCAAACGATCGATGAGGAACTTTACAACAACGTAAGGGTGTTCGATGGCACGAGTGCTTTGGTGGGTGGGAATCAAATGGTGCCACCCAACAAAAAGCAGTTAAAGAAAGATCCCGACGCGAAGGCCAAAGAAGCAACCGCGGTGGTCGCCTGGACGAACGAGTACGGTCCTAAGAAGACCAGGATATTCAGCACCTCGCTCGGTCATCAAAACGAGACCGTTGCCGATGAGCGGTATATGGAGCTCGTTGTTCGTGGGGTTTTATGGGCAACAGGCAACCTCGCTGCGGATGGAACCCCGACCGCAGCGTTGAGCAAATAGACATCTGACGTCTTTCTGTCTGTCCGCCTCGGCGAATGATTTTCGCGGAGGCGGACTGCAATCTCGGATGCCGAGACCGGTGAGGCGAGTTCAGGCTACTTCGCGTCTTCGGTTACTTGCCCGAGAATTCAAACTTCCCGTCGCGGTAGTCGATCGCGATGGTCGTTCCTTCGTCGTAGCTGTTTTTCAACAGGGCCGTGGCGAGCGGGTTTTGGACCTCTCGCTGAATGACCCGTTTGAGTGGTCGAGCGCCGTAGGCCGGGTCGTATCCGACTGCGGCAATCTCATCGATGGCGGCATCGGTCAGTTCGAGTGACAAACCGTTGCCGGCGAGTCGACGTCGGAGGTCTTCGAGTTGCAACTCAACGATACGTCGAATTTGCTCCTGTTGAAGCGGATGGAAGATCACGATGTCGTCGATCCGGTTGAGGAACTCGGGTAGGAATCGAGCCTTCAACGCGTCCTGGACGGCGCTGCGCATCTCTTCTTCATCGCCGCCTTCGTCGGTGACGCGTTGGATCACTTGGCTGCCGACGTTGCTGGTCATCACGACCACGGCGTTGGTGAAATCCACGGTTCGTCCCTGGCCGTCGGTCAGTCGTCCGTCATCGAGCACCTGCAGCAAAATGTTGAAAACGTCTGGGTGTGCCTTTTCCATTTCGTCGAGCAGGATGACTGCGTACGGACGTCGTCGAACGGCTTCGGTGAGTTTGCCGCCTTCTTCGTAGCCCACGTATCCCGGAGGCGCACCGATCAGTCGCGACACACTGTGCCGTTCCATGAATTCGCTCATGTCGATTCGTACCATGGCGGAGTCGTCGTCGAACATGACTTCGGCGAGAGCCTTGCAAAGTTCCGTCTTCCCAACGCCGGTTGGGCCGAGGAACAGGAACGAGCCGATCGGACGATTGGGGTCTTGCAGACCGCTGCGGCTACGCCGTACCGCATCGGACACCGCAGTGACCGCTTCGTCTTGTCCGATAACCCGTTGATGCAATCGTTCCTCCATGACCAGCAGTTTGGCTCGTTCGGTTTCCATCATTCGCGAAACAGGCACGCCGGTCCAAGTGCTAACGACCTCGGCGATTTCCTCCTCGGTCACCTCTTTGCGAAGCAATCGACGATGGTCTCGTTCGGAGGTCGAGCTATCGGTGTTGCCATTGTCTGCGCCGGAGTCAGGTTTGTCGGATTCGGTCGACTCCATTTCGTCGATGCGTTTTTGCAGTTCGCGTTGACGGGTTTGGACCTGCAACATTTCGCGATAAAGGTCTTCCGGGCTTTCACCGCGGAGTTGTTTCTCTTTCGCTTCGGCATCGAGTTTGGCGAATTGGTGTTGCAGTTCTTCCGCCTCCTGGCGGATCGATTGAACATCATCGAGGCCCATCTTCTCGGCTTCCCACTGTTCCTTCAGGCTCGCGAGTTCTGCTTTGATCTCTTCCATTTCGTCTTCGACTTCGTTGCGTTTGTCGACGGCGGATGCCTCCGATTCATCAACGAGTTGACGATGAGCGAGTTCGAGTTGACGCAAGCGTCGTTGCAAGCGGTCGATCGGTTCGGGGACGGACTCTTTCTCCATCGCCAATCGGCTGGCTGCTTCGTCGACGAGGTCGATGGCCTTGTCAGGTAGGAATCGGTCGGCGATGTAGCGACTCGACAGGTTTGCCGCGGCGACGAGTGCACTGTCGGTGATGCGAACACCGTGGTGAGATTCGTACCGCGGTTTGAGCCCACGGAGGATCGCGACGGTGTCGTCGATATTGGGTTCGCCGACGAAAACGGGTTGGAAGCGACGCTCCAATGCCGCGTCCTTTTCGATGTGTTGACGATATTCGTCGAGCGTTGTCGCGCCGATGCACCGCAGCGCACCGCGAGCGAGTTCGGGTTTGAGCAGGTTTGCCGCGTCCGCCGAACCTTCCGCATTGCCCGCGCCGACGACGAGGTGGAGTTCATCGATGAAGAGAATCACGCCGCCGCCGGAATCTTTGACTTCTCGCAAGACGGCTTTAAGGCGTTCTTCGAAGTCGCCGCGGAATTTGGCACCGGCAACGAGGGCACCCATGTCGAGCGAAACGACCCGTTTGCCCTTGAGGCTTTGGGGGACGTCGCCTTCGAAGATGCGTAGCGCGAGTCCTTCGGCGATGGCGGTTTTACCAACACCAGGCTGTCCGATCAGGACAGGGTTGTTTTTGGTTCGACGCGAAAGCACCTGAATGACACGGCGGATTTCGTTGTCGCGGCCGATCACAGGATCGAGTTTTCCGGTTTCGGCGAGCGCGGTCAGATCGATGCCGTACTTTTCGAGTGCTTGATAAGTCGACTCCGCGTTTGGATCGGTAACGCGAGCGGAGCCGCGGATTTCGCTGGCCGCTTTGAGCAGATCGTCGGCGGTGACTCCCGAGAGCGAGAGCAGATTTTTGGCTTTGTTTTCGATCCTTGCGAGACCGAGCAGCAAGTGTTCGGTGCTGATGTATTCGTCCTTGAGTGACTTCGCGGCTTCATCAGCAGCTTGAAACACTTCTTGCAATTTGCCGCTGACACGAGGCTGTCCACCGCCGCTGGTTCGAGGCAGCTTTTCGAGTTCGCTGTTGATCAGCGATTGCAGGGATCCGGTATCAACCTTGAGCTTCTCGAGCATCGGTTTGGTGATACCATCGGACTGCGCCAGAGCGGCGGCGAGCAAATGCAACGGCATGATTTCGGCGTTGCCTTGTTCTGTTGCTTGTGCCTGTGCTTCGGCAACGGTGTTTTGGGCTTGAGTGGTGAGTTTATCGATTCGAAAGGCCATGATATTGAGCTCTTTGCATCAAACGGTGGGGAAACGGTTCGTTGCAACGTTGAGTGATCGTGGACCGGTGAAACGTTGCGAAAATTCAGTGTGCGGATCGGCACTCGCACATGGGTTTTGACGAATGGTTGCTGCGAAAAAAAAGGCGAGCACTTGCGGTGCCAAAAGAGGCATCGCAAGACTCGCCAGAAAGGTTCTGCGCCTGTTAGGGCGAGGTGCTATTCTTTGACTTCAAACTCCGCGTCGATCGCGTCGTCGTCATCACCACCGGAGGCGGCGGCACCGGAGGCGGCTTCGTCACCGGACTTCTCGGCGGCGTCGGTCTTTTCATAGAGAACCTTGCTGAACGCTTGCGAAGCGGCGTCGAGTTCGTCCGATGCAGCTTTCATCGCGGCCAAGTCGTCGCCTTCGGCGGCCGTTTTGACCTTTTCGATTGCCGCGTTCATCGGAGCTTTGTCCGCATCGGTCAGCTTGTCGGCGTTCTCGGTCATCAACTTCTCGAGTTGATAAACCTGTTGGTTTGCCTTGTTGCGTGCTTCGACGAGTTCGAATTGTCGTTTGTCGTCTTCGGCGTTCGCCTCGGCGTCTTTCCGCATTTGTTCGATATCGTCATCGGACAACGCACCGCTGTCTTTAATCTCAACGTGTGCTTCCTTGCCGGTCTTGAGTTCCTTGGCCGAAACGCTGAGGATTCCGTTTTGGTCGATGTCGAATTTGACTTCGATTTGCGGAACGCCACGTGGTGCAGGCGGGATGTCGTCGAGGTTGAATTCGGCGAGCAACCGGTTGGCGTTTGCCATCTTTCGCTCCCCTTGGAAGACGCGAACGGTAACGGCGGTTTGGTTGTCCGCGGCGGTACTGAACACGTTCTTCTTCTCGGCCGGCACGGTCGTGTTGCGTTCGACGAGCGGCGTCATCACACCACCTTCGGTTTCGATACCGAGGGTCAGTGGAGTGACGTCGAGCAAGAGAACGTCGGTTCGGTCACCGGCCAAGACGCTACCTTGAATCGCCGCGCCGATGGCAACGACTTCGTCAGGGTTGACGCCTTGGTGAGGTTCTTTGCCAAAGATTTCTTTGACTGCTTGACGAACTTTGGGGACACGCGTGCTACCACCGACGAGGACAATTTCGTCGATGTCACTCGGGCTCATGCCGGCGTCTTTGAGAGCCTGCATGACGGGGCCACGGCAACGGTCGACGAGTTTGTCGATCAACTCTTCGAACTTCGATCGTGTGATCTTCATCGTCAAGTGTTTCGGACCTGACGCGTCCATCGTGATAAACGGCAGGTTGATGTCGGTTTCAGGCAGCGTGCTGAGTTCTTTCTTCGCTTTCTCGCATGCTTCTTGAAGCCGTTGCAGCGCCATCGCGTCGTTACGCAGGTCGATGCCGTTCTCTTTCTTGAACTCTTCGGCAACGTGGTGGATCAACGCTTCGTCGAAGTCGTCACCACCGAGGTGCGTGTCACCGGAGGTCGAAACAACTTGGAAGACTCGGCTCTCTTGATCTTCGTCACCACTGTCGGCGACTTCGAGAACGGAAACGTCGAACGTACCACCACCGAGGTCGAAGACGATGATGCTTTCATCTTTCTTCTTGTCGAGGCCGTAAGCGAGTGCGGCCGCGGTCGGTTCGTTGATGATCCGTGCGACTTCGAGGCCAGCGATTTGTCCGGCGTCTTTGGTCGCTTGACGTTGTGCGTCGTTGAAGTAGGCCGGTACGGTGATGACGGCTTTGTTGACTTTGTGTCCGAGGTACGACTCGGCGGATTCTTTGAGTTTACGAAGAACCTTGGCGGAGATTTCTTGAGGGGTGTACTCGGTGTCGCCGACTTCGATCTTCACGTAGTCGCCAGGACCACCGGTGATGCCGTAGGGCACCATCTTTTCTTCCGATTCGACTTCGTTGTGCCGACGTCCCATGAAACGCTTGGCCGAGTAGACGGTGCGTTTTGGGTTAGTGACGGCTTGGCGCCGGGCTGGTTCGCCGACGATGGTTTCTTCTTTATCGGTAAACGCTACGACACTCGGGGTCAGCCGGTTGCCTTCGGGGTTGGGGATAACTTTTGCTTCGCTACCTTCCATGATCGCGACCACACTGTTCGTGGTCCCGAGGTCGATACCGATGATTCTTTCGCCTTGTGCCATGATGATTTCTCCGCTGGGTGTGGCCCCGGAGGCGGGGCGTCTTTGTCAGTGATTTAAAGTTTGCTATTTGGTTTTCAGTTCGCCCGATTGATTCGGGGTGGCTGGTTGTTGAGGATGTCAGGCTTTCGCTGGCGAGGGGAGTGAATGGCAAGAACTGTGCCAGAGCGTATCTTTTCGCCTCGCGTCAAAACGGCAATGCGGCTAAAAACACGTGTTTTACCGCGTGTTTTGCGTCTGACGCGGGGCAGGAAAAGTTTCGCGGAACAAACTGGCAGCCGGTGAGAACCGGAGGTTTGAGCCAAGACGGCGGCGTGTCAATTCGGCAGTTTTGGCAGGCCACACGTGTCCGTTTCGGCTTGTTGACGGGATGTTGTGGCTCATCGGCTTCTACACGAAACGTTCAGTCGTTACACATGAGGCCGCCGAGTGCGATGGGATACACGGCGTATTGCGTCTAACCGTTTGTGTCGCCGTTTGCCTCTCTTCGCTGACACCCCCGGGAATCGACAACTATGAGCAGTGCGAGCCAAGAACCGAGTGCCGATCGTCTGAAGCGGATCGACCGCGAGTTGCTTGATTTGGTCGCCCGGCGGCAGCAGATCGTTGCCGAGATGATGGAGCAACCGGAGCAGGAGGTAAGTCTCGAAGACGCGATCTTAGATGCCGAAGCGTTGGTAAACGGCGGGGAGGCCGCGATAAGCGAGGCGTCACAGAAAGCGATTTTGCGGCACATCGTCTCGGCGTGTTATCAGGCGGCGCAGCCCAAACGGGTCGCGTTCTTGGGGCCGGTTGATAGTTACAGTCATCTGGCGGGGTTGGCGTATTTCGGCGACGCGGTGGAGCTGTCGCCTGTGTCCAGCATCGGCGCCGTGTTTGATTCGGTCGAACGCGGCGACTGCCAGTATGGGATCGTGCCGATCGAAAACAGCACTGACGGAAGGATTGTCGACACGCTCGGAAAACTGGCCAACGGCGAGGTGAACATCACCGGCGAGTTGTTGTTGGCGATTCACCACAATCTTCTTTCGCACAGTGCGCGCGACAAAATCACCCAGGTCCACAGCAAACCGCAGGCGTTGTCGCAGTGTCGAGGTTGGCTCGCCTCGCATTTGCCGGGGGTGGAGTTGGTGGAGACGGCGTCGACAGCAGCGGCCGCCGAAGCCGCGTCGACGACGCCTGGGATCGCCGCGGTGGCCAGCCTCGCAGCCGGGCGACGGTATGGGCTCGACGTGGTTCAGGCGTCGATTGAGGACAACCGCAACAATGTGACACGGTTTGCGGTTTTGGGGGCGGACCGGCCGGGGCCGAGCGGCGACGACAAGACGACGTTGTTGTTTGAGGTCGAGCATCGGCCGGGGGCGTTGGCCGATGTGATGGGGATTTTTCGCGATTGTGAGCTGAATTTGACTTGGATTGAGTCATTTCCTCAGCCCGGGCGGCCGAATGAGTATTTCTTCATCGTGGAGTTTCCAGGCCACCAAGCGGACCCCGGCGTGTCGAAGATGCTCGCGACCTTGGGGCAGCAAACTCAGCGAGTTGCCGTTTTGGGCAGCTATCCGGTCGGAAGAAGGGTGTGAGAAGCGTCTTTCCCCTTGAAAATTCTGGGGGCTCCATTCACAATCCCCGCTCGATTTTTCGAAACGGTTCACTTTTTCGGAAACATTCCCGAATTCAGGCGAGAACGCTCGAGGCCATTTGTCGACCTCGGCCGATCGGATCCCGCCGCCCCTCTGTATCCTTGGAATAGAACAAACATGGCACGTTACACCGGCCCGAAAGCCCGTATCAACCGTCGTTTAGGCACTTTGCTTTATGAAACAGCAGGTGCCACCCGTGCGCTCGACCGTCGTAACACTCCTCCGGGGATGCACGTTCGGGGCCGCCGGCCGAGTAACTACGGTCTGGCGTTGATGGAGAAGCAAAAGATCAAACACTATTACGGTTTGGGCGAACGCCAACTCCGTCGTTACTTTGATAACGTGGGTCGTAAGTCGGGCAACACCGGTGAGTTGTTGCTCCTGCTCTGCGAAAGCCGTTTGGACAACGTGGTTCGGCGTGTCGGGTTCACCAAAACTCGTCCGCAAGCCCGTCAGGGGATCACCCACGGTCACTTCCGCGTCAACGGTGTGAAGGTGACCAAACCCGGTTATCTGCTTCGTGCCGGCGACATTATCGAAGTCCGTGGCCGCGAGAACTTGAAGAACCTCTATCGTGGAGTGATCGCTAACTCGCCACCGGATGGATTGGATTGGGTCTCGTTTGACAGCGAAGGATTGCGGGCGACCGTGTTGAGTCTCCCTGGACCTGTCGATATTAGCCTTCCTGTCGACGCTAACAGCGTCGTCGAATTCCTGTCACGTTAAACTCGTCTATCGCTTGAATTGACCATGCACAGTCCAGTAGTTGTTCTCGGTGGTGGCCCCGGTGGATACGCGGCCGCGTTCCTCGCGGCCGATGAAGGCCTCGATGTCACCATCGTTGAGGCCGAGCCTCGTTTGGGCGGCACTTGTCTGCTGCGTGGTTGTATCCCTTCGAAGGCGTTGTTGCACGTCGCGAAGGTGATCAGCGAAGTCGAGGAACTGAAGGAAGACTGGGGAATCGAGTACGAGGGCTCGCCGAAGATTAACGTCGACACGGTGCGTGCTCGGAAGGAAAAAGTGATCACCAATTTGACTGGTGGTTTGGCGAGCCTGGCGAAACGCCGTGGCGTCAAAATCATTCAGGCTCGTGGCACGTTCGCTAGTTCCAACGAAATCAAACTCGAAGGCGACCACGAATCGATTCCCGAGGGAGCAACGCTCACGTTCGATCACTGCATCCTGGCGACCGGAAGCGTGCCGGCGATGCCGCCGGCCTTCGATATCGGTAGCGATCGTGTGATGGACAGCACGGGGGCCCTTAATTTGAAGGACATCCCCGAGTCGTTGCTGGTCATCGGTGGCGGTTACATCGGCCTCGAAATGGGCACGGTTTACGCTAACCTCGGTTCCAAGGTCAGCGTCGTTGA
>JBICHZ010000182.1:0-12457 GCA_043101355.1 Rhodopirellula sp. JB044 | reverse complement strand
ACGTGGTTGTCTGGACGAGTATCAACCAGGATGGTGATGGCAAGGGTGTTTACGCGCAGCGATTCAACGCGACCGGGGAGGCACTCACGGGCGAGATCCTGGTCAACCAGACCACGTCGGAAGATCAACAGTGGGCTCGTGTCGATGCGGCGGATGATGGCAGTTTCGTTGTCACGTGGACTCACGTCGATGCGGGAACTCCGGTTGACGTTTACGCAAGACGCTTCGGCGCCGACGGAACCGCCCTTGGAAATGAGTTCGTCGTCAATACATATACATCCGGCGAGCAACACAACTCATCGATCGCGGTCAACTCCAGCGGTGAATTTATCATCGTTTGGGAAGGTGAAGGGCAGACCGACAATGACGGAATTTTCTATCGACGATTCAACGCGGATGGCACAGCTATCGATGCGATGGAGGTTCTCGCCAACTCCAACAACCAGGGGAACGAAAATGACCCGGATGTAGCGATCAACGATTCCGGACAATTTGTCGTAGCCTGGGAAGTTAACGATCGCGTCTACCTGCGACATTTCGATGTTGACGGATCGAAGGTCGCTTTTCCGCTGCATGCCGATATGTTGGGCAGCGGGGGTGCGTCTGATGTCGGATTACCGTCTGTCGAAATAGACGAAAACGGGCGGACAGTTGTCGTTTATCGAAGTGAAGGTGTTCTTAGTCTGGGATCAGGCGTTTGGGCACGAGCCTTTTATCTGGACGGGTCGGAGAGAAAAGACGTCTTCCAGATTAGTAGTGAGTCGTACTCAACAGACAATACTTCGCCCTCAATTTCGATGGATGACCACGGGAACTTCGTCGTTGTCTATCACGGAAACGATGACGGAGATGGCAGCGGCGCGTCCGTTAAGTACCGGATCTACGACGAAGACGCCAACGCGCTGATGTCGGCCGATCAAGTCAACGTAACGACATCGGGAGACCAGCAGTATGCGTCGGTCTCGATGCTCGACGCGAACAATTTTGTTGTGGTTTGGAGTGGTAACGGAAATCAAACCGACCAGGTTGATTCAAGCGGTGTGTTCTCGAGACAGTTCAGTTTCGCACCGGCGGTGATTGATCTCGATGCGAACGACAGTTCCGCGTCGGGACGTAACTACAACGCAACGTTCACGATCGGTTCAGGGTCGGTTTTCGTTGTGGACTCGGACGCGACGATCACGCAAGGTGACGATGCGAACATCGATTCTCTCACCGTGACCCTTGACGGAATTTTAGACGGAACCGACGAGGTATTGACCGCGGATACGTCGGGGACAGGCATCACGGCGAGTTATGACGATGGAGTGCTAACACTGTCGGGGAGCGATGCTGTCGCGAATTACCAACAGGTGTTGCGAACGATCGCCTACGACAACACTGCCGGTTCACCAACCGTCGGATCGCGAACGTTGACGTTCCACGCTCGAGCGGGAGTCACATTGAGTGACGCGGCGGTGACAAACCTGACCGTGCAGACACCGCCAAACCAAGTTCCGACGATCGATATCGGTGGTCCGTACACGATCGATGAGGGCGGAACGCTCAACCTCGACGCGAGTGGTTCGGATGATCTCGATGGAGACACGCTTTCCTTCGCATGGGATTTGGATAACGACGGGAACTACGGTGAGGCGGGCGAGCCGACCTCCGCGACAGCGTCATTTGACTGGGCCGCGTTGCAAAGTCTCGGCATGGGGGACGACGGCGTCTACACCATCGGGTTGCAAATCGATGATGGCAACGGGGGCGTGGTGACAACGACCACGACGGTGACCGTGACGAACGTCGCGCCGACGTTGACGGTCAACGGTTCGACGACGATCGCGAGCGGCGCGGTTTACTTCCTCGGTCTTGATGCAACCGACTTCGGCGACGATACCGTCTCTCACTGGACCGTGAATTGGGGCGACGGGACGATCGAAACCGTCGTCGGCGACCCGTCATGGGTCAGCCACACTTATGCCGTTTCCGGTTTGACGCACAACATTACTGTCTCGGCGACCGACGAAGACGGGACGTGGCACGAGAGCGAACTGTTGGTGACCTCGAGTATCTCCAACAGCGTTTTTCGCTATGACGCGGTCAGTGGGAACTTCCTCGAACAGTTCGGCAACGGCGATCAAACATCCGTCGGTGCGGCAGTCATCGGACCGGACGGGTTGTTGTACGTGGGCGGATTCGGGTCGAACGATATCGAGCGGTACGATCCCGTGACGGGCGCTCGAATCGATACGTTTGTTGCGGCGGGAGAGGGCGGACTCAACCAAGCGGCGGGGATCGCATTCGGTTCGGATGGGAATCTGTATGTTGCTAGTCATGGAACGGATCAAGTGCTCCGTTTCGACGGGCAGACCGGCGCCTTTATCGATGCGTTCATCGACGCGACCGGTGGGCTCGACGGGCCGATCGCGTTGCTGTTTCACTCCGATGGTGATCTGTATGTCAGCAGTCACAACACGAACCGCGTGATCCGTTATGACGGCGAAACCGGTGCGGTCGTTGGGGATTTTGTCGGGGCGGCGAATGGTGGATTGAACGGTCCCGAATTCATGGCGTTTGGTCCCGATGGCAATTTGTATGTCACGTCCTATGCGTCAGACGAAGTTTACCGTTATGACGGAGACACGGGGGCGTACATCGACACCTTCGTGGGTGCGGGAGTCGGAGCGCTCGACGGCCCGGTAGGGATCGCGTTTGGCCCCGACGGCAATTTGTATGTGGGCAGTGAACTGAGCAATCAAATCCTGCGCTATGACGGTGATTCGGGCGCGTTCATCGACGTCTACGCCTCCGGTAGCGGACTCAACGGGGCTCGCGACACCGTGTTTTTGCCGACGGTTCAGGTGACCGTCACGGCGCCTCCAAACGGCGGGCAATTCTGGTTCAGTACGGATGGCAGTGGGGCAACGAGTTCTTTGCCAAATTGGACCGAGTCTACGATCGTTGAGTTAGGGGGTGCCGGATTGTCTTTTGACACGTTCGGAAATCCTGTCAACACCACCAGCGGTGACATGAGTGTCGCGTTCGATATCGACAATTTTGCATCAGGTGCCAACGTCACCTCTCTCCATCGCGTCGAAACCAACCTGACGATTGGCGGCGATTCGGAACCCGCTTTTGATCTTTTTGTAGGTGACATCCTCTTTTCGGTCGACAGTGGATACACGTTGACCAGTACCAATAGCCTCAGTGCCGAAAAAGAGGATATCGTCGTCTTCCGTCCCGATGCACCCGGTGACTTTACCAGCGGACAATTTTTCATGCTGCTGGATAGTGCCTTCAGTGCTGAAGTTCGCGGCATCACGCTTGTCGAACACGAGACAACGCTGCCCGATTTCACTCTCGCCGCCGGTTCTTTCCTCTACACTCGTTCGGGCGGATCGGAAGACAGCAGTATTTATTATTACGTAGCCGACGATATCGGTGACGGAACGACGAGCGGCACGTCACAGGTTTTGATCGACGGCGACGACATTGGGATCACCGATAAATTAGTCGGTATCGAATTGATGGAGCAGCCGATAACCGTTGCGGGAATGTCGTTCACGTCAGGGCAGATGCTGCTAACGATCGACAATTCCGGGACGGTCGGTACCAACGCCCTAGCCGTAGATCGCCAAGATGTTTTCTATCTGGATGTGACGCAAACGACGCTTGGCAGCGGATCCGCGATTGCGAATGCTACCTTGTTGATCGACGGTAGCGATATCGAGTTGGACAACAATTCAGAGGAATTGGATGCGATTGCTTTGTTCAGCAACAACAATGCGCCGACCGACATCACGCTGAGTAATTCGGCCCTTGATGAGAACACAGATACCGATGGTGGGTATAGCGTCGGTACCTTATCTGCCACGGACGTGGATGCAGGGGAAGTTTTCACATGGAGCGTTGTCGGTGGTGCGGACGCCGCATTGTTCTCAATCGGTGGTGCCGGAGCAAATGAGTTGATCTTGGACGATGGTGTCCTCGACTATGAAAACAAGACAGCCTACGACGTCATTGTCTCTGTGATGGATTCGGGCGGGAACTCGTTTCAAAAGCCGTTGACAGTGACTGTTAGCGACCTGAATGACAACGCCCCGGTGGTGACGGCTTCGCAGAGTTTTGATGTTGATGAAGACGCGGCGAACAGTTTTTCGCTCGGTTCGGTGGTTGCAACTGACGCGGATTCGGTCGGTAGTCTGACGAACTGGGCGATTACGGCAGGTAACGGTGACGGTGTCTTTGCGATCAATGCATCGACGGGCGAGCTGACGATTCTTGACAATGCGAATCTCGATTGGGAGAGCACGTCGAGTTACACGTTGACGATCCAGGTCGAAGATGGAGTCTACACGTCGGCGACCGAGACGATCGAGATCACTATCAATGACGTCAACGATAATGCCCCTGTGATCGAGGCCTCCCAAGAGTTTAACGTTGACGAAAATGAGGCGAATAACTTCTCGCTGGGATCGATTGTGGCGACGGACGCGGATTCGGTCGGAACGATGACGAACTGGAGCATCGTTTCAGGAAACGGTGACGGTGTCTTTGCCATTAACGCGACCACGGGCGAGCTGACTGTCGCGGATAACAGCAACTTAGACTTTGAATCTACCTCAACCTATACGCTCGGGATTACCGTCGAGGACGGCACGAACACTTCCGCAACGCAAACGGTTTCGGTTACGGTCGGCGATGTTAACGAGGCGCCTCGCGTTTCATTGACGCCTGTCGTGACTGCGATCGATGAGAACACCGACACCTCGGCGGCGATCGTGGTGGCGACCATCACAATCGATGACGACAATCTCGGCAGTGAGTCGTTGGCGTTGGACGGTGCCGACGCGGGAGCGTTCGAGATTGTCGGAAATGACCTGCGGTTAAAAGCCGGAACTACTTTGAACTTTGAAACGAAAACAACGTTCGATGTCACCGTCTCCGTCGATGATGCCGCATTGGGTGGAACTCCCGATGACACAGCGGCGTTCAGTCTGACGGTCGCCGATGTGAATGATCCGGCAACGGGAAATGCGGTGATTAGTGGAAGCCTCGTTGAGGGAGAGACGCTCAGTGTCGACGCGAGCAGCATCTCCGACGAAGACGGGTTAAACCCGTTTGCCTATCAATGGACCCGCGACGGAGTCAATATCGCAGGAGCCAACGCGACGACCTATGTGTTGACGACCGGTGACATTGGTTCGGTAATTCGGGTCGCGGTGACGTATACCGACGGTGGCGGCAACGCAGAGTCGATTCTCAGCAGCCCGACCGGTGTGATCGTGGCCGCCAACATCGCTCCGACGCTAACGAACTACGAAACCACCGGAACATCCAACGTCGCAAAAGCCGTCCCGGCGAGTGTGTTCGAGTCGCTGTCGGGGGATGCCGACGGCGATGCGTTGACGGCGGTGCTCGTGACGCCTCCTGCGTCAGGAAACTTGGTTTTGCTGCCGTCGGGTGAGTTCACGTTCACGCCGGAAGCGGGATTCATTGGCGAAGTGACGTTCGAATGGAAAGCGAATGATGGTGTCAGCGATAGCAATGTCGCAACGGTGACCATCGAGTTCGCACCCGTGTTGCCTCCGCCGAGTGTCAACGCGGTCACGACGACGCAAAACGACAGTGGCGCTGAAAATGGGGACAACAGCAATTCCAACGAGGAACCTGCCGAGACGGAATCAGAGTCTGAATCCGAGTCGGATAGTAGTGAATCGGAAAGCACTTCCGAGGAAGAGAAGTCGAGCGAATCGAGCGAAGGAAATTCCGTCGACCCGGTGCAATCCGGGATGCGTGGAGAGTCACAGTCCGAGTCACGATCGAGCGATAGTGGGCAAGCCGTCAATGCGGTCGAGGTTGCGATCCAGGGGCAAGGGGACGGGCAAGCCAAACAAGCAACAACCAGCGAAGCGTTGATCAAACAGTTGTCGGAATCGTTTTCGGAACAACTCACGCGTTCCTCTCGGGAGGTCGCTATGCAAGCGGGCGATTCACCGAGTCCATTGAGCGATTATCAATCACGCAGTCTCGTGATGGCGGATTTCGCGTTGATGACGCGACCGGGGGCGATGTGGGATCAACTCGACAATTATCAGAAAGACGTCGACTCTCGCATTCATGGTGACCTGATCATGGTCGGATCGGCCGGTGCGGCGGCGTCGAGTTTCACCGTCGGTGTGGTGGCCTGGGCACTTCGCAGCGGATTCCTTGTGTCCGGCTTGATCGCACACATGCCAGCATGGAGCGGTGTTGACCCGCTGTTGATTATGAACGGGTTAACCGGCTCGGCGGGGGCAGGTGCGGCCGGAAGTGAAACGCTCGAACAATTGATGGACCGACAAAACCGTGAGGTTGCCCAATCACCCGACGCGGATTCATCCGATGTGCCGGACAACGCATAGCCTTTGATTTTTATTTAACGATTTATCTGTATTTGAAACCTCTTCGAACTCATGCTCTCTTTCATCCCCATTCGACTCCGGCTTTCCTTTGGGTTGGTCGGTCTGATGACCGGTACGCTGTTAGTAGCCAGCGCGGGTGGCTTTTTTCCGAACGAGCAAGAAGAGATTTTGCGCGGACGGGCGAAACTATGCGAAACGCTCGCGATCGGCGGGACGGCAATGGCGTCGAGCGGTCAGATCGAAAGCCTTCAAATCACGCTCGAATCGGTGGTTCACCGGGACGACGCGATCCGTAGCATTGGTCTGATCAGCATCGAAGGTGGATTGGTTGTTTCGTCCGGACCACACGAAGAGATTTGGGACGATACGCTCGACGATCCCATGACACAAATGCGTGTCCCCGTATTTCGCTATGGCAAGCAATGGGGCGAGATGCAGATCGCGTTTGAATCCACCGGTGGGTTGTTTGGGCTGAATTACTGGGCCCCGGCATGGTTGTTGATCGTGTTGGTGCCGGCGTGTTTTATTCAGTTTTCGTTCTTTTTGAAAAAAACGCTGCAGAGCCTCGATCCGTCCGGCGCGGTGCCAACGCATGTTGAGAAGGCGCTCGATACGTTCACGGTCGGTCTCGTTCTGCTCAACGCCGATCAGCGGGTTCTGTTCGCGAACAAACGTTTGACCCATCTGATATCGAAAGATTCGAGTGAACTCGTTGGCAAACCTGTCGGCTCATTGCCGTGGATTGATCCCGATCCAGGCAATTCTGAAGACGGCAAGGAATCAGACAAGGACACGATTGAAGAAATGCCGTGGGCGGTTTCCAAACGGACCGATGACTCCGTTCACGATCGCATTTTGCAACTCGAGGTTGATGGTCGCACACTGACGTTCTCGGTCAACTGCACACCGATTACCGGACAAGGGTTTTTGGTGACGTTCGACGATATCACCTTGATTGAAGAGAACAAGGTCGCGTTGGCTCAGGCACGCGACGCGGCTCAAAACGCCAACGAGGCGAAGAGCGAGTTCCTGGCCAACATGAGCCACGAGATTCGTACGCCGCTCAACGCGGTATTGGGCTTCACCGATGTCTTACGTCGTGGGTTGGTTACCAACTCAGACGAAGCTGTCGGGCATCTCAACATGATCCACCGCAGCGGTGCGCACTTGCTCGAACTGATCAACGATATTCTCGATTTGTCGAAGATCGAAGCGGGGCAAATGCAAGTCGAGTCGATCGAAACGCATGTGGATCGCGTGTTGGTCGACGTCGCCAACACGTTGCAAGTTCGGGCGGATGAAAACTCGCTCGATCTCAATGTGCGATTCCAATCGGCGATCCCGCGAACGATCCAGTGTGACCCGACGCGCTTGCGGCAGGTGATCACGAACCTCGTCGGTAACGCGATCAAATTCACCGAAGAGGGAAGTGTCTCGATCATCGCGGCGATGCGAGACGCCGATCCCGAGAACCTATTTGTTGAACATGAAAACCCCACGCTCGTTGATTCCACCAGCGACCAGGTGCTGCGTATTGACGTCGTTGATACCGGGATCGGGATGACGCCGGAGCAGCAGGCGAAAATTTTCCAGTCATTCGTCCAAGCGGACTCCACGACGACTCGAAAGTTCGGTGGTACCGGACTTGGACTGTCGATCAGCCGTCGTCTGGCCGAAGCGATGGGAGGCACGCTTAACGTGCTGAGCAAACCCGGGATGGGAAGCACGTTCCGGTTGGAATTGCCATTGAGCACTGCGGACCTGACGGACTTGGTATCGCCCGCTGAGTTGAAGAAATCGTCCGAAAATCGCAACTCCGACGGCGCCAATTCCGACCTGACGTCGTTGCCGCCGAAATTGGTTCTCGTGGTTGACGATGGCGAGGCGAACCGACGATTGATCGACCTCGTGTTGACGCGTGCGGGGGCGACGGTGGTCTCCGCTAACAACGGTCTCGAAGCGATCGAACGGGTTGCCGAACAAACACCGGCGTTGATCCTGATGGACATGCAAATGCCCGTTCTCGACGGATACACCGCGACGCGGCGACTGCGGGACGCTGGGTTTGCCGAACCGATCGTGGCGTTGACCGGTAACGCGATGCGAGGAGATCGCGAGAAATGTGTCGACGCCGGTTGCGATGATTTCATGACTAAACCGATCAACATCGATCAATTGTTGGAATTGGTGTCAGAATACCTCGGTCCGGCCGGTGAACCGGAGGAAAAACCGACGGACCTGCCATGCATATTACTGCCGCACAATGAAGCCGGCGGACATGGTCGAACGGACGGGACACCGGAGGATGCGATCATCCCAACACTGCCGATGGATGATGAGGACTTCCGTGCGATCACGAGTGACTTCCTCGATCGGTTGCCGGCGAGACTCGATGCGATTGAGTCGGCATTGAGTGAAGCCAATTTTGAATCGGTTCACGGCGATGCGCACTGGCTCAAAGGGGCCGGCGGAACCGTCGGGCTCGGCGTGTTCACGGCACCGGCCAAACAGCTCGAAGAGGCAGCCAAAAGTGAAGAGGTCGATATCGCGATGCAAGCCCTCGCGCAGATCCGTGAACTCAATTCACGTGTGGTGATACCGAACAGGGACACACCCGAGACCGCGTCGTCGGCGACCGAAGAGGTCACGACAACCGGGCCGGCTGAACCAACGGAGTCACTCTCCTCCTGTGGATTGATGTCTTCGTCAGCGACGATGACGAACTCGGAGACGAACTTTGGACTCACGTGCGTCGCGGTCGCCGATCCGATCCATTGCAGTTTACCACTCGATGACCCGGATTTCTTTGAGATCGTACGAGGTTTCGTCGAGCGAATGGACGCTCGCCTGCCGCAGATGCGCGACGAGCTCGCCGAAGGTCGTCTGCACGATCTCGCTCAAAGCGCTCACTGGCTCAAAGGTGCCGGAGGGACCGTCGGGTACTCCGATCTCACCCAACCGTCGCGAAATCTGCTCGCGGCAGCCGGGGCGGGTAACCTGGATGAGTGCGATCGCTGGATCGAAAAAATCGAGTCGATTCGCGGACGGATGGTCGTCCCGCAAGTAGCCGACTCGTGAGAGCAAGTATGGGTTCCGATCCGGGTTTGCAATCAGACGCTCGTCAGCGACCGGGTTGCCCGATATTCCGCATAATCGCACCTTTCTGGTGCTCGTTTTTCGCGTCAAATCGTACTATTGCGTTCGTGCACCCTGGCTTGACGTACGCTTCAACTGAGAAAACAACATTCCGCTTTCACTCGACAGCAACATGAGCGACATGCTTTCCGCGACCGACTCCGCATCTGTGCCAGCGGCAGGAGCCCAAACAGGGTTTCCGGTCGTCGCGCCTGGAGGATCCAAGCCAGCCTCGGCAAACAATGCCGCGTCGAATACGCGTGCGCTGCCTGGCAAGATCATGATTGTCGATGATGAAATTGCCAACGTTCTGATTGTCAAGAAATACTTAGAGCGCGCGGGCTATCGCGATTTTGAGACGACCACTGATTCGACCGCCGCAATGCGAATCTTGGCGGCGACACGTCCAGACGTCTTGTTGTTGGACGTTAACATGCCGAGCGTTGATGGGATCGAGATCCTTCGGAAAGTTCGCGAAGAGCCGCAATTCCGACATTTGCCTGTTCTGATCCTCACCGCAAACACGGACGAACAGATCAAACTGACGTGTCTCGAACTCGGCGCGACTGACTTTTTGCTCAAACCCGTTGACCCAATGGATTTGACTCCTCGGGTTCGCAACTCATTGCAGGCCAAATCGTTCCAAGATCGGTTGCAACATCACGCAACGGAACTCGAACTGAAAGTCGAACAGCGTACGAGAGAACTCGAGGCGTCGCGTCGGGAAGTTGTTTACTGTTTGGCTCGTGCGGCGGAGCTTCGTGACAACGACACGGGTAATCACGTGATTCGCGTGGGACGTTTTGCCGGGATCATTGCGAAGGCGATGGGCCTGCCGGATTGGTTCGTCCGCGATATCGAAATGGCGGCTCAACTGCACGATGTGGGTAAGATTGCGATTCCCGATGCGATCTTGCTCAAACCGGGTAAGCTCGAACCGGAAGAATTTGAGATCATTCAGAATCACGTCAAATTCGGTCACCAAATCATTCAGCCGCACGCCGGCCAAGACGCCCGTTTGATGAGACGCCATGTTGAGTATGGCAGCGATATGCTCCGCAACGGCAGTGCATTGATGCGACTCGCCGCGAGCATCGCACAAACTCACCACGAGCGATATGACGGTACCGGATACCCGCTCGGTCTGGCTGCCGATGACATTCCGCTCGAGGGGCGGATCACGGCCGTGGCTGATGTTTTCGATGCCCTGTCAGCGGAACGTCCTTACAAAAAGGCAATGCCACGCGAGAAGTGTTTCTCGATTCTCGAAGAAGGTCGTGGTACGCATTTTGACCCCGACGTTCTTGACGCATTCTTTGCCTCGACGAAAGAAATCGTTCGTGTGCAGCTCGACTTCATGGATCACGTCGATTCACCGGCACCGCCAACAGAGTAGACGACGCAATATTACGGCTGGTTATCTGAAGATCGAGCCACGTCGGAATTCTGAAGGATGTTGAGCTGCGACGTGCGACCTCTGTCACATTCGCGGATCGGTCGGGATCGCGATGCTCGACCGACGACGTAGCCACGCCGCCAATGCGAGCCGATTGCCGAAGTTCGTTGGGCCGTCGATCAGCATGCCGGTACGAGACAATTGCATGATTCGAAACGGGCCGTCGTCGTTGGGGATGTCGTAGCCGCCTGAATCGGTCAGCAGGAAATAATCTCCGTTCGTTTCGATACGGATTAAAGATCGAGAAACGCCCGGTGTGTGTTGAACCTCAAACCCGTTTTCAATCCATTGCTTGTAGAGAGTCACGGGCGTGACCTCTTTTCGGTGTCGATGGTGGTTTGAGGCCGTCCGCGTTTTCGCAACGCAACCGACAGCACCGCGGCGGCGGTCATAAGGGCGAAACTGCCCGGTTCGGGGACAGCGGTTGTTGAATAGGTGAAATCATCGAGCGCGAAGTAGCCCGGTGTGTTCATCCCGTTTGCGTTGGTGTCGGACGACTCCAAGTTGAAGTGCAGACTGATCGCTTCATCGAGGGGTGATAGGTCGACAAGCTCCCATGTGTCGACGATGTAGTCTTGTGAGTTGTCGTCAAAGCGGAAATCGGCGAGGTAGAACTCGACCTGGGCGTCGAGTGTTTGTCCGGCCGCGTCAACGCCATAGACGGACAGTTTGAGGTAGTCCGGATCGTCTCCGGTTGTTCCGCCGAACTGCTTTGAGAAGTCGTCGCCCGTTTGCATCGAGAGTGCGGCGTATGTCGTGTTGGTGATCGATGCCGACACCGCAGATGCTCCTTCGGGAAGGAAAATTGTCGGCAGGTGCATTAGGTGATCGATGTTGGTGGCGTCGAAGGGGACCCCGGCGAAGTACGGGTGATAAAAGGAGCCGCCCGGTTCGTGGTATCCGAACGCAACGGCGTACTGGGACGAACCCTCCGCTCCGCCGCCGGGGATCGCGCTGGACTCGTTGAGATAGCTCCCCGTGGTTGTGTCGGTTGTGTTGGATATGGAGAATCCCGATTCACTTCCAAACACGTTCACCACGTTTTGAAAGCCGACTCTGTCGCTTTCATAGGTGCCGACTTGGTCAGGCCCGCCGTAGGCACCGTTTGGATCCGTGATTGCGTTCGGTGCCGGTCCGCTGAGGTAACCGTCGGCTTTTCCAAAGAGATCAAAGCTCTCGAAATCGACGACAACGTCTGCGTGCAGTGAAGGTGTAAGAACGATGAACATCGCGAGCATCGCGACACATCGGTAGCGAAATTGTTGTCTCATGTGAGTTTTCGGTATTGGTCATCTAGAATGCGGGAATCGGTTCGCCGCCACGACGCGACAGCAAGGCGGCAAAGGTTTTCAGGTCGAGTTGTTCGGTCACGAACCTCACCGAACCGTCCACCATCAGGAAGTTGGATCCGCCGGGGTGGTAGCTGTGGAACTCTTGACCGAAGTCGCAGAAGTCTCCGTGCCTGCTTTTCAGAGAC
>JBICHZ010000181.1:0-3410 GCA_043101355.1 Rhodopirellula sp. JB044 | reverse complement strand
TTTGACAAAGTTCTGGAAGACGGAATCCTGAAAGATCGACTTTTTCACAGCAGCTCTCCATAGCCAGCGAGTTATTGTTCGCCAGCATGTTAAACTGCGTCGTCAAAATAAGTTAGGCCAATGTTGGAAGCCCTGGTCGCCAAGACTTCGGAGTGGGATCGTGGTCCCGTCTGAACTCTTGGCGAGTTCAGCTACGCGTGGGGAACCGCGTCGTTTCCCGGTTCATCGCGCAACGATCTCGCTACTTACTCATTCGATCGAGATCGCGGACGTAGCCTTGTTTTTCTTTTCGAAAATGAGCGTTCGGTTCGATGATCGTATCGAGATGGCTCCGCAGTTCCCGAACGAGCGATGGGTCCGCTTGGCCGTTCTTAGATATTCCGCTGAGCAGTTCCGGGCCGCGGAATTGGACGTAGATCAACACCGCCCGGTGCCGTCGGTCATCGTTTCGCGGTAGATGATCCTCCGCCGTATGCAACGCGTGTTGGATATGGCTCATCGCCATCTCAGGATGCTCGGCCAGACGGTGCACCATCGCACACATGCAGTGCCAATGGACTCGGGTCCGATACGACGTCGCAGGAATCGTGTGCGAGATCGCGTCGTCGCCCGCACCTTCGATCGGTTCGGTCGCGAGTTGACTCATCAACGTCATCGCCCGTTGTTCGCGGTTACTCACGCGACGCCCTTTCGGCGACATCAACAGATCGAACAGGTAGCCGTTGAGCCGGTGCGTCTTCTGAATGAAAACCGGATAGCCGTTCTGTTCACGTACCGCGATGGCCTCGGCCAAGAAGCGATCGGCATCGTCGAGCAGTTTCTGTTTCTCGGCGACCTCGAGGTCCGTGACCAAACGCACCGTGGAGATATTCACGTCCGCCGCGGTTGTCAGTCGATCATCGTTGTCGTGATGCCAACGAGGCGGATAGGAGATCGCCGCCGAACCGTCCTTCGCGGCGAGTTCGAGCAGTTCACGTTTTCGCGTCGGCGGTTCCAAGACGGCCATCCGGCTCAGCAAACTCGCTCGGCAGCGGTGCACACTGCCACGCAAGTCATCGGGCAACTCTCGGTTCTCAATCAGTTTCGAGTACGCGTTGCGGGCTTGCACGTAATGCCGCAAAACATCTTCGTCCTCGCGGCTGAGAAAACCTCGTTGGTCGGCCGCGCGGGCGACGAGGAATTGTCGATGGATCGTCGGTTGCGACCGCGATCGCCGATCACCCGCGTCTTCGTACTGGTAAAGAGTTTGAATCATCCGCGACGCCGGTAGGTCATCGATTTCTTCGTAACGCGTTTGGATGAACGCCTCGGCTGCGATCAGTAACATTCGATCCTTTTCGGCGGAATCCGATGCCAACGACGCGGCCGTGGAGGCGGCAAATCGAACCCGTTCGAGCCGGTCGAGGAAACCGCGGTAGGTCGCCGGAGCGTTTGCCGAGCGAACTTCGTCGACATACCGTTCGCACAATTGCCGCGTCGGTGCAGCCATCAAATTGCCGGGCAAGACCGCGAACGCTTCGTCCGAATTATCCGCGACGTCACGCAGTCTCTGCAGCGTCGTTTCGATCCGCTGCGAAAGCGTCGGGTCGAGACTCGCCGCCGTTTCCACCGGACGGTCTCGGTCGCGTGAATTTAACTGCGCGAGCGTTCCGACGATCAAATCGGGGATCACATCGATGCGTTGTCGTCGCGAAGTCGCCGCGTCATGTCGTCGAGAACAACTGGTCCACAACGCAAACCCCAACTGCGGCGTCAAGCGATCGTCGTCCAGGTCCAACCCCATGCGATCCCAAAGCCGGGCGGCGTTCGTGTCGTCCTGTTTGGCAACCGCGAGCAAGAAACGTTCAGGCACAATTTGCTCTTGTAGGTCCTCCGACGCGTCGGCGAATTTTACCGCCAAATTCAACACACCTTCCCGGCTCTTCGTTGACCTCGCGTACCGAAGCGTGCTGGTGTCGCGATCGTTCGCACCCGAGTTTTCACGCACCCATTCGAGGCACCGCGTGGCCACTTCGTCTCGCCAACGGTCGGGGCCCATCTGGCTCATCACCGAATCGTTGGGAACCTCAATCCAATGCCTCATCGCGTCACTCAGCCGGTCGGCGTCCCACAGTGTCAGACCAGCGACGGTGTGACCGAGAACGTTCACCGGTCCACGAATCCGTTGCCAACCGTTTTGTCGGTCCGCGTGATCGGTTCGCCGGTCGAGATCGCGTACGAAAGCCATCGAGAGTCGATCGATCGTTTTCAAAACATCGATGCTTTCGCTTGGTTGACCGATCGTCTGGTCTCGCAGTTCTCGCAGCGCGAGCAAACACCTGCCCTGCGAATCCGCGACCGCCGAGAGTCGAACCGGCTCGACGTTCATCGCCATCGCTCGGGCAAGATCCTTTTGAACCCGTTCCACGCGAGCGAGGCCGTTACCGTCGAACGAGATTTCGTTTTGGTTGATCGTCGGGAGTGCGATCAGGTAGGCGGCGTCGGCGAGTCGCGGGGGAATGGAACCGTTCGATGAGTCGACGCCTTCGAGAGCGATTGCTTCGCGAAGAGAATCGAGACTCGCGGAAAGGTCGTCCGGTT
Organism: Rhodopirellula sp. JB044; assembly: GCA_043101355.1. Lineage (GTDB taxonomy): Bacteria > Planctomycetota > Planctomycetia > Pirellulales > Pirellulaceae > Rhodopirellula. The sequence goes on along the minus strand of JBICHZ010000181.1, from coordinate 830 downwards.
GTGTCGTCGAGATTAGTGTTTGTTGTGTGTCCCCGTTCTCGTTGGCCGCCCCCATGGTCGCTCGGATCAGGTTGCTCGCGATCGTCATGTCAAGGCGAGTGCGAAACGACACGAGTTCGTCCGATGTGATGGCGAACCCGGTATCACCCGCATCAATCGCTAACGCGGATCGCAGTCGTTTCGCGAGTTCGAGCGAGCGTTCGCGGTGTTTCTCGCTGAACGTCTCGCCGGTTTGAATCGCGATTGCCGGTTCACTCCATTGGCCTGCGGAATCGAGCGTCGGTGCGAACGTTTCGATTCGATCAACAAACGCGTCGAGGTCGTTAGGCTGCCACGGCGAGTCGCTCGCACCGAGTTGGCTTTCCAGTTGGCTTTCCAAATCATCGGCGGCGAGCTGTAGGAAATCGTCAATCGTTTCCGGCCCAGCCGCAGGCACGGGATCCGGTTCGGAGGCCTCGGTCGAGACGTCTGACAAGGAGGCGGGCATGGTCGAGCTGAGTTCCGGTTTGGCGTCTCCGGTCGCGACTGTGTTCGTTTGATTGGAATCGTTATCCGGTGCAGCGAATGGTACGTCGTCCATTCCGGGGCCTTCGGATGCCGGGGTATCGGAGTCCGGCATCTGCACGTCCGAGAGGCCGGATTCTGGTAACCCGGAATCAGACGAGTCGGGATCGAGAGAAGAGACCTCCGTGGGCGATCCGTCGCTGGATAATGAAATGTCAGGCGATGATATGTCAGGCGACAAAGTGTCGGGGGTAACCGAGGCAGGTTGTTGATTCGGGGCCGGCGAGACGTCCGATTCGCCGTCGGTTACGTTTGTGTCTTCAGGA
>JBICHZ010000180.1:0-3304 GCA_043101355.1 Rhodopirellula sp. JB044 | reverse complement strand
CGCATCGCGGTTCGTTTCCAGTACGAGTACTGCAACGCCGAAGGGCAGTGGTTTCGTGCTTACGGAAATGAGAACTGGGAGTTTGACGACGATGGCCTGATGCGTCGTCGCGAAGCCAGTATTAACGACCATGCGATCGACGAATCGGAACGCAAATTTCATTGGGCGTTGGGGCCGCGTCCGGCCGACTCACCGGGGCTGGGCGAGACGGTGAAATAGCGTCCCCCACCCATCCATTCTTCTTTAGGCCAATCTTCTTCGAGCCAACCCATACGAGCGATCCATGCGACACACCACGAAACTCACAACCAAACTGATTTCACTTCCAACACTGGCCGCATCCCTCTTCATCGGAACCATCATGAACACAACATCCAACGCCCAGACCTATCAGTCACACACCTCCAAGGCGGCAGCGACCGAAGTTCGCCATGGTTACGAGACCGTCGACGGACTGCAGATCTTCTATCGCGAAGCAGGTGACCCGAGCAAGCCGACCATCGTTTTGCTGCACGGTTTTCCAGCCTCGTCACACCAGTATCGCAATCTGATCCGTGACCTCTCGGATGCCTACCATTTGGTTGCACCGGATTATCCCGGGTTCGGCGAAAGCTCGTTCCCTTCGGCGAGCGAATACGAATACACGTTCGACAACATCGCCGAGACAATGGATAAGTTCCTGCAACAACGGGGACTGCAGCAGTACTCGTTGTTCATCCAGGATTACGGTGCCCCGATTGGTTTCCGAATCGCGACGGCTCACCCGGAACGCGTGCAAACGCTGCTCGTTCAAAACGGCAACGCTTACGAAGAGGGCATTGCCGAAGCCGGATGGGCCCCCATCATGAAGTACTGGAAAGACAAATCACCGGAGAACGAGAAGACGATCATCGAAAACGTCTTCACGCTCGAAGGAATGAAGTGGCAGTACACACACGGGACGCGGAACCCAGAAAACATCGCACCGGAGAACTGGAACCTGGACTACATGAAGATCTCGCGTCCTGGCCAACACGAAGTCCAGCTTGGTCTGTTTTTCGATTATCAGAACAACATCAAGCATTACCCAGAGTGGCAGGCGTACCTTCGTGAAAATCAACCGCCCGTGCTGATCGTGTGGGGAGAACACGATGCGTTCTTTCCCGTTCCCGGTGCGGAAGGTTATCGTCGCGATGTGAAAGACGTGGACTTTAACATCCTCAACACCGGCCATTTCGCACTGGAAGAGGAGGGCCCCTTCATTGCCAGAAAGGTGCGTGAATTCCTCGGGAAACGCATCAAGTAATCGTCGCCAAACGAGCCGTCGAGCGATTCTGTCCGGCTGGCAACACCCTGAAAATCAACACCTCGGATGTTGATCGTTTTTACTAAACCGATGGAGGCCTTGCCGATGGTCGTCGCGGTCACCGAAGTCACGACGTGCCAAACGCATCCGTGTCACCGGAATGTCAGCGGTCCGTTGCTCCTTATACGCAATTAAGTGAGGAGGCTTTCCATCGGGCTTGTTCCGGCGGGAACTGTTGGGTATGGCAAATCGGTAGGCGTTTCGAACCGAGGCCTGACGGCCGTTCGGCTCACTCACGTCGCTCGGGATTTCCAAGACCGAGAGCAGGCGTTGGTTTGTTCGGCGATCCGACGTTTGCAAATCGATCGTGAACCGTCCGCCTCGGAGATGTGGACTGACGTGATGGTCTTGGCTAGTACGCAACTGGGGTTCGCGTGGGGCGGCTCACGGCGATTCGTTTTTCAAAGACCGAACGCCGTGAGCCCCTTTTTTAAAGCAGCGACGACGCCAGATCGGCGAGTTCGGATCGCTCGCCCTTTTCGAGTGTGATGTGCGAGTAGATGGGTTGGCCGACCATGCGGTTGATCAAATAGCTGAGCCCGTTGGAGAGTGAATCCAAATAGGGATGGTCAATTTGATGGATGTCGCCGGTGAAGATGATCTTGGTGCCTTCGCCGGCTCGCGTGATAATCGTCTTAATTTCGTGCGGCGTCAGATTTTGAGCTTCGTCGACGATGAAAAACGTCCGTTGTAACGTGCGACCGCGGATGTACGCCAATGGCGTGATGACGAGCTTTTGCAACTCCAGCATTTTGTTAATCCGCTGAGCCTCCTGCGAGGTTTCGTCAAATTGGTGCCGAATGACCGTTAGGTTGTCAAACAGCGGTTGCATGTAAGGGTCGAGTTTTGCCGAAACGTCACCGGGCAGGTAGCCGATATCCCGGTTGCTCAAAGGAACGATTGGTCGAGCGAGCAAGATTTGGCGATAATCACTGCGGCACTGCAGCGCGGCGGCGAGAGCGAGTAGGGTTTTCCCCGTCCCCGCCTTTCCTGCCAGCGTCACCAATTTCGTGTCCATGTCCATCAAAGCATGCAGCGCGAACGATTGCTCTGCGTTACGGGGCGCGATGCCGTAGCACCGAGTCTTGTCGACACGTTCGAACCGGTCCTCGTTAGAATTGAATCGAGCCAACACCGATTTCGATCCGCTTCGCAGGATCAAATTTTCGTTCGGGACGAGATCCTCAATCGGACTGAGTTCTTCCGTCGGAACATCCTGCCCGTTGGCGTAAAAACGTTCCATGTCGGTGTCGCTGATTTCTAACCGACGTTTACCGGTATACAGTTTGTCGATGCTCTCGACTTTGTCGCGCGTGTAGTCCTGCGCGACCAACCCGAATGCTTTGGCCTTCATCCGGATGTTGGTATCTTTCGACACCAAGATGACTTGCCGATCCGGATAGTTGTCTGTCTGCCGAAGTGCCGCAGCGAGAATCCGATGATCAGGCGAATCCGTCAGGAACGTGTTGTCGAGCCGAGGATCTTTGCTGTGCTGCCATTCGATCCGCACGCTACCGTTACCTTGGCCGAGCGATGCGCCGATCTCGTTGAGAACATCGCCGGTGAGATCATCGAGCGAGCGCAAGAAGGCGCGTGCTTGATAGTTGATATCGTTGTGCCCTTTTTTGAAGTCGTCCAACTCTTCCAGAACCGTGATCGGGATCACGATGTCATGTTCCTGGAACGAGTAAAGGCATTTCGAATCGTGAAGGATGACGTTGGTATCTAGAACAAAAACCTTTTTGGTCCGATCGACGTCGTTCAAATGATTGGCTCCGAAAAAGAAAAGACGAGCTGCCCCGCGGGTGGGCATCCAGATAGCGAGCAAACACAGGTTATCGGATCTCGCAGGTCGGCCGGGAACGCGACTCGTGAATATTCAATAAAGACGCCAGCAAGGTCATATCGGAAAACCACCAGCATGAAAAAACGCGTCTGAGGTGTGTGTCCTCAAACGCG
>JBICHZ010000179.1:0-3737 GCA_043101355.1 Rhodopirellula sp. JB044 | reverse complement strand
GCGGTATCACGGGCACGCAGCAACTGCATTCTCGGCAGCAACTGGATCGCCGTCGAAAGGTCATGCCGCAATTGTTTTAGACGCGACGTGAGCGCGTGCGCGTTCAACACGAAACGGGCGGTTTCCTCTAACGTCCGCAGTCCTTCCGCAGCGCGGTTCGCGTTTGCATCGAGAACCCGCATGATCGCAGGGGGAAATTCACCGTCGACGGGGTGATGGTCTTCGTAGGGAGTCATCTGTGGCCAGACCTTTTCGAATTTGCACAACGGGCTGCATCAGAGCCCATTGCTACATTATGGCAGCATTCGGGAATTCGCGAACACCGCATCCCCTTGTCGTCTCCCTCACCCTTTGACACGTGCATCCCTTCGCCTGCGACACCCTCCATGCCTCTCGCCCGCGCCTGTGGCAGGATCAACGCCGGGGCATGTAAAGATCAACTTGGGTCTCCTGGAAGACTCGCCATTTGACACCATGCCGCCACAACCGAAAGTACGGCGAGAACGGATCATCGACGCGAGTTCCGATTCCACCACGTCGGTACATCGGCCACATCAAATAATCACGCAGCATCGCGTCGCAATTTACGAAATAGAAAGGGCTCCGCAACGAAGAGGCAATGCGGTGGTCCGGCGCGGCATCTTCGAGCCATTTTGGAATCTCCTCGTCGAGCAGCACCAACAGGTCTGTTTTCTCCGCTGCGATCTTCGGGTGCTTCGGCGGAATCCCTTCGAGGACGCGGACACGCTCGATCCCCGCCAATTTCTCCACCGCGTTCAATTTGCCGAGCGTTTCGCCGAGTCGTTTGAGTTGCTCGATCCATTCGTTGCCGGCAGCCTCAACCTCCGCGGGATCGATTTCGGCCGGGTTGCGGACGACGAAAAACGCATCCTTCCCGCCGCTCGGACGTCGATCATCCCCCGCCACATCGAATAACCGTTCGAGACGCTCGTGCACCTCATCACCGCCCGCGACTCCACTGAAAACCCCCGCCAACCCACGACCGTCCGGTCGAAACGATTGGAAGTAGCCGATCAGATCGTCGGCACTGCGAATCTCTTCGGGACTTTTTCCGACGCTCTCTCCCATCCGCTGCAATAGGTCGCGGTGCTCGTCGCTGAGTTCGTCAAACGGGAACGTGGTCTGGGTAGAATCAGTCATGAAACGATCGGTGGCGGAGGACCAAGCAGTAAACGAAAGTAAGTATCAGAACGAACGACAGCGGCGGACAATTTCTGGCACGGAATCGTGACGCAAAATGGCGAACCGCGACAGCCTACGGGACCAGAAATGGGACATCAGACGTGGTGTTGTCGACGCCGCGAGACTTCGGTGAGTCGAAACCTGACGAAACCGGCCCGGGGGAAACGGAGACTGGAATGCGTTCGTAAGCGCAGACTCACGCTGTTCCCTGAACCGAACAAACGACGCCGGAATCAACGAGTTCTGCGGCCAGAAGCCTTCAAAACGTGACGACCGCGGGCGGCGAGGACAGCCCGATTCCAAACGCCTCTCTGGTGATTAGACGTTTGCGAATATGCCTGCGTGCTAAGCGGAATCGGACAGGAAATCCCGCAAAAAAACGGGCCTCAAGGTCAGCGAAATCGAGCGCAAACTCCCCCGACTGCCTATTCTGCCAACCATATAGGTGGTATAGGATGTTTGGCAAAGAGGGAATCTGCCCCTTTGTGAGGCCGCAAAAGCCCCGTAACCCGCATTGTCAGCGGAATCAAAAAAATGCCTTTCGAATCGCTTGCACGACATGGAGGCACTCATACAATCCTCGCCAGCCTGCTTCAACAGCACGCTCAGGTCAGTTTCGCCACTCGCCGTAACCCGGAAGGCTTCCTGATCCTGCCGAGCTGTTTCTCATGCCAAGGTCATTTCCGACGTCCGCGTGGAGTACGCCGACGGGAGCCGACTTTCTGGAAGCCATTATGTTGCCGCTTGGTGACACGCACACGGAAGGGATTTTTTCCAGTGGTGTGTCTCGGGAGGCCGTACATCTTGTCCTGACAGTTACTTTTCTCCTTTTGTACTGAGTCCGCATTCTTGACGTGTTCGGTCGCGGTTGATCGCGACAATCGTTCGGTTGAGATTCGTTTGGCGTAAGACTCGCCTGGCTCTCCAGACGGCATGGTGCCGCCGCTGTCCTGACAAGCTAACTTGCACTAGGAAGCATGGAATGTTGTCACTGTTCTTTGGTCTCACACTCGTTTTCGTTACCACCGGCGTTGCCACTGCAGAACCGGCGATTGAAAAGAGCACTCACTCGAGTGACCAGAACTACACTTTGGCGTACAAACAATCAGTCGAAGAAGACAAACCACTCATGGTCGTGGTCGGTGCACCTTACTGCCCGGCCTGTCAAGTTCTCAAGCAAACCACGATCGCCGACATGAGCCGATCGGGTGAATTGGACAGCGTCAGTCTCGCCGTTGTCGATCGCGATGCCGAACCTGAATTGGCAAAGCAATTGATGGCTGATGAAAAGATGATTCCTCAAATCATCGTCTTCAGCAAATCGTCAGACGGACACTGGAAACGACGTCGCCTGATGGGTTATCAACCGATCCAGCCCGTCCGCACACTGTTGCAAAAAGTCCGCGATCTCGGTCGCGGTTAAAACGTTCGCATCGAAGTTAGGCCGGATGGAAAACGCGTCGCGACGCCCATTCGGCAGTCCGGCGGATGCCGGAACTTCGCCGGCGTTTGGTCCGGCCTACGGATCGGTCGACATCATTCTTTCGTTCGCACGATGGCATCCGCGATCGTGCGATAGCCGGTCGCGTTGAGATGCCCGCTGCCGATCTTGCCGTTGTGAAACCCGTGAGGGAAACGTTCTTGCTGGGAAGCAGCAACCAAGTCGCGGCGGCAATCGACGATCGCGATGTCGAGATCCGCAAGAGCTTTTGCTAAGAGCTCGAACTCGGCGGAGCGTTCGTCATCGCGTACGACCGTGTCTCCCATCACGACAGGCACCAAAGGTGCGTACACGATGGTGACGGGCCGGTCGGTTGCGTTTCTTATCTGACGGGCAATATCTTCCGCAATGAATAGCTCGTCGGAACGAGTGGTTGTTGCGTTCGGTTCGGCACTTCCTGACGCGTCATCGTCAGAAACACGTCCGGGCGCGAATCTCAATCGCCTTAGTTGGCTCGTCTCCGCGTCGAATACAAGACCGCGAAGTGCATGGATCACGAAATCAGGAATGAGATCCAGTCCCGCGATGTTACGTGTGCCGTCGTCGATCGCAGATAGATTCACTTCCTCGCCTGCAAGGCATTCGAGGTCTTCGATCTCGCAAACCAACACCACGTGCTCGGTCACACCGAGACGGCGTTCGGCAAGGCGGAAGCGACTCGTCCAGTCGATCGCGTCGTCACCGCTGTTTGCCAACGGCAACACGGACGTCGACGTCGTGGCGTTCGTCGAATAAGCTTTCTCGAGCTGAGTCCACAACTTCTCGTCATCATCGACGCAAACGCCTTCCGCCTGCGAATCGCCCCACAACGCGACGATGCGATTCGTTTTCGAGGGCGGCAACTGAGGCCTTCCCGGCATGCCGTGCGGCCCGATCTGTGTCGTGGCGTATCCTTCGCTACGCCATCGGTAATCGGTCGACTCCGGATAGACCCAACGCTGCGTCGCCGGATCAAAGACGCGTTCATGGTAGCTACGCACAAACAAAGGTGACGTGCCCACTGCATCTTCGGCGGCTTTGAGTGAAGGTGACT
>JBICHZ010000178.1:0-23228 GCA_043101355.1 Rhodopirellula sp. JB044 | reverse complement strand
CCTTGTCTTTACCCACAACTTTTCGATCTGGCTTGCTCCGCCAGCCGCATTCCGTCAAGTAGCAGGGTGAGTTCTCGATAACCTCGCCAGATCGTCATCCACCCGGGTTCGCCGTCTCCTTTTCGGCCGATGAACCCGCCCATCTTTGCCAACTCGCGAAAGAACTTATAGACAGTCAGCGATCGACCTTGCAGCTTCGGACGCGCAGCCTGCATGCATCGCAACCAGTGTGGTGGGACGTGAGTCGAAGCCAACGCTTTGGGTTGATTGCGACCGATCAATTTCAGTTGGAACAGTCGCGTCCCGATAACGCTGATCAGGCCCACCAAAGCTTCAGTCCGTCCGGCAGTCTGCAATGCATGCGTCTCGATTCCGCATCCGGTTTTGAGCACTTTGTGATACTCTTCGATCAACCAGCGGTTCTCGTAATCCTCAATCACTTGCCACCCCTGCTCGAACGTCGCCGTTGGAAGGCTCGTTAGCAACACCCACTTGATTGGTTTGATGCCTTCGGGCGGGGCCACTTCCTGAACCACCACTACATTCATCGACAAATCATTGATGCCACTTTCTCGCACCCATGTGCTGAATTGTGACGGACGAGGGAATGTCACCGACGTGCTTGAGACTTCGATTCTTGCCGTTCGTGCTGCGACTCCCGGACGACTGCGAAGGTTCAGGTCGTAGCTGCCCAGCACGTCGCCTTCCTCGGTGGCTTCCTTGAGTGATCGAGTTTGACCATTTCGGTCGATGACTTTGCGAGTCAACTTGCTAGCCCGAATCACCCAATCATCGCCGGTCTGTTTGATATGACAGATTGCTTCAAAGTTGTCGCCACCTCGATCAAAGACATGAATCCACTGAGCCCCATCGGGAGCTGAACCGACTTGATCAACCAGTTCGCCCCACAACGAACTTTCACGTCGTCGGTTCAGTCTTGCCATACGCTTCTCATTTTTTGGGACGGGTTTTCTGTAGAACAGAATTGCACCGGCTTGGCCGACGATTTGCTTTTCGTCGGAGTTGTACATGAGGCAGTTATGCAGTTGGATTCCGCGGCCCTTTCCATCCCCGAGCATCCCCAAACCTGTCGTGGCTTTGTGGTTGTACAGACTGATGTCGGTGGTGTCGCTAATGAGCAAGTAGCGTCCCGGTTTGGTGCTCTTGGTTTGTTCCCAATGAGGTGTGGTCACGGCCTGGAACGTAACCTCGGGGCGATCGAAGAGCCGGTAAGCAGCTTTCAAGTCCGACCAATCTTGGTTTTGTGTCGGCAGCGATCCATCGGGGCGAGCGAGCATGTTTTTGGCAACAACTTTCATGCGTAAAGTACGACGCTTGTGGTTGAATTCACAAGCAGAAAAGTTCTTCTCTACCCACTGTTGGTTATCGAGGAGAATCATCAGCAGCATCCTGAAAAAGCGAGACAGATGCACAGGACACTTGTATCAAGATGCCTGCGACGATCCGGCCACCATCCCGGCCGGGCTTTCAGTCTCGCAGTCTGTCACGAAAGTGAAAGCAAGCCCGAGTTTCCCGACCAGAATTCAAAGCTGAAAAACGATGAAATTCAACCAAGTGTTTCACAAGACGAACAAGACTTGTGGGTAAAGACAAGCTTCGGTGGCCGGGCTTTTTGCAGAATCGACTACAGAGATCAGACTCGTTAGATTTCAAACGATCTAGCCGTTTTGAATTCTTTGACGCATATGTTCGACGAGGCCGCGTACCTTGGCTTTGGAAAGCATGTTCGCGTGTGCCCCGTCGACCTCGACGACCTCGAGCGTTTGTTCTTGGAAAACGGCGCCCCACCCCAATTGCGGGTCAGTCCGATCTCGGCCCGGCCAATTTGCTCGTAGTTTGGCCTTGTACAACGTCGCCGGCCCTTCGGCAGCACCGGGGCGGTACCTCGTAATCACATCCATGTTCTTCGCGGCTACCTTCGCGTAGATCCCTTTCGTACCGATGATGCGTTCCAAACGTTGCTCCATCGTGATCCATCCGAACCGGTAACGAATCGCGAGCACCATCCCAACGAGCCGCTCGTACAGGTACGTCCATCGCTGGCGTCCCTGGCATTCTTTGGCGTATCGCAAATGGAACAGGAGGTTCTGATGCAAAGGAGCGGGAATCGGTAGACCGGTGAATGCGTCGATAATCGCCAGGGTCACGCTCTCTCCGCATCGCCGTAGTTGCTGTGCGACCTCGTAGGCGACCACGCCGCCAAACGAGAATCCCGCCAGATGATAAGGCCCATGAGGAGTGACACGCCGAATCATCTCGACGTGTTGTCGAGCGAGGTCTTCGATCGCTTCCGGTTGGGAACTTTCCCCGTCGAGCCCGATCGGCTGCACGCCATAGACGTCTCGGTCTTCACCGAGCATCGCGGCGATCTCTCGAAAGTTCAACAGATGCCCATCAATTCCTGGGAAACAAAACAGCGGGGCCTGTAGTCGCTGCGTATCTCGACGTTGATCACGGTCGACTGTCCCACGCGGATCGAGTCGAACGAGATCGTTCCAGTACTCTTCGACATGAGATTCGTTTTGCCGGTAGACCTCAGCGAGTTCACCAATCGTTGGACTGCTGACGAGCTTCGTCATCGAGACCGCTTTGCCGAACTCCTTCTCCAATCGTGTGAACAAGATCGCCGCGCTAAGCGAATCACCGCCGCAATCAAAGAAATGGCTCTCGGAATTCAATCCATCCACGCCCAGAACGGACTGCCAAATTGCAGCGATCCGATTGATCAACGGATCCCCCGTGGTGGGCATCACTTGCTCGGACGCGTGTCGGGCAATGGTTGTGGGTTTGATCGATGCCAAGCGTTTCCGATCGACTTTGCCGCTCGGCGTCATCGGGAAATCATCAACCAAATCGAAATGGCTGACCATCATGTATGCGGGCACGTGCGTTCGCAGGAAATCCTCTAGCACGTGTGGCGACAATGAATCGTTGTCGCGAATGACGTGTGCATTGAGTTGTCCACCTAACCCGCTCCGTTGGAACGTAACGACCGCTTGCCGGACGCCCGGGCACTGCGCCAATACAGACTCGATTTCACTCAATTCGACACGGTGCCCACGCACCTTAACCTGAAGATCGTTTCGTCGGATGAACTCGAGTTGATGATCCCAGTTGAGTCGTGCGATATCGCCGGTTCGGTAAAGACGCTCGGTGGGAAGGTTCGGATGTGGGTTCTCAATGAATCGCTCACTCGTCAGCGGTTCGTTGCCGAAGTAGCCCTGTGCCAAACACTCACCGCCAAGGTACAACTCGCCGTCGACGCCTTGCGGAACCGGTTGTCGGTTTTCATCGAGCACCACGGCCACGCAGTTGTCGATGGGTGTTCCGATCGGAGGATTCGTATTCCACTTAGCGGCATCGCGATCGAGTGCATACGCGGTCGCGACGTGCGATTCCGTCGGTCCGTAATGATTCCATAATCGGCACGTCGGCCGCTTTGCAAAGAAGTTTCGAACGACGGGGGTGATTTCCAAACGCTCGCCCGCGGTCATTACCTCTCGCAGTGACGACTGCTGTGATCGATCGTTCGCCACCTCTGCGAGAGTTCGCAGTACAACAAAGGGGGCAAACACGCGTTCTGTTCTCGCGTCAACAATGAACCGCCACAACTGAAGCAGGTCCTGCTGTAAACGGCTCGAAACGAGCTGCAGTTCTCCGCCGCCACAAAGCGTTGCAAAGATCTCTTGAAATGACACGTCAAACCCGAGTGACGCGAATTGCAGGGTTTTGGTTCTGACGGAGGCTTCGCTGTTGCGGAGTTGCCAATCAATCAAATTTGCCACGGCACCGTGACGCATCGCAACACCCTTGGGCTCGCCGGTCGATCCGGACGTGTAAAGGATATAAGCGAGATCATCCGGCTGGACCCTCGGCGTCTCCTCCGCCGCCGCATATGGCTCGTCCTTTGCCTCATTGATCCGATCGATGGAAACAACGTGCAGGTCGTGAAGGACCGTTCCCGCCTCATCGGCCGACATCAGGTCGACGAGAGTCGTTTCGGAAATCAAAACATCCGCGCGACAGTTTTCAATGATCCGTCGCCGTCGCTGTATCGGAAGCGATGGGTCAACGGGAACGTAGCAGCCTCCCGCTTTCATCACCGCGAGCACGCCCACGATCATTTCGAACGAACGTTCTAGCATGATCGCTACAGGAGCATTTCGTTGGACTCCCAAGCGACTCAACCGCTCGGCGAGTTCGGATGCACGGCGATCGAGCTGGGCGTATGTCAAATACTCCCCCTCGAAACTCAGTGCGGGGGAATCAGGAGTGCGTCGTACTTGGGCGTCAAATAGCGACAACACCGAGATAAATGATTGCTCCGCGATCGAAGTCTCGATGGCGACATCGTCTGCCGAATCGCGTATCGACGACGAAGGCAGGACGGTTGCGATCTCTTTGGGAGACAAAATTTGGAGTCGGTCTACCGGGCAGGTAGGTTCAGCAACCGCACTCGCCAAAAGACCTCGTAAATGCTCGCTGAAACGCTCCACGCGGCGACGGTGGAACTGTTTGCATCGGTACTGCAGTTCGATGCGTAAACGATCGGGCGACTCGTTCACGGCTATCAAGAGATCAAATTTGGCCAACCGTGTGTCAAAGGGAATGGTCGTCGCGGACGCACCCTCGAGGTTCAACGCCTCGGGTTCGTTTTCCAAGATGAACAGCACGCGGAAGGGCGCGTCCCCCATCTCTCCCTCGCTGAAAATTTCCTTCTTCAGGAGATCGAGCGGATAACGTTGATGGGCAAACGCGTCGAATGCCGTGTCGCGTACCTTTGCCTGCAAACATTCGAAGCTGGCGCGGGCATCAAACCGAGTCCGCAATGGCAACACATTGATGAAATAGCCGACGAGGTCCTCCATTGCGAGATCATCTCGCGACGTGACCGCTGAACCAATGACGATGTCTTCTTGTTGGGTGTAACGATGAAAGACGGCTTTGATTGCCGACAATAAAGTGACAAACAACGTTGATTGTCGCTCTGCCGAGAACGTCCGGACCGCTTCCAGTAGCTCACCATCAACCGTTAACGAGCACGTGTCGCTTACGGTCTCGTCTACGTTTGATCGATCTCGTGGCAGATCGAGCACGGGCAGTTCACCGCTGAGTTTCTCTCGCCAATAATTTCTGTCTTGTTCTAACGACCCATCTTCAAACCGTTGTCGTTGCCAAACGGAATAGTTCGCGTATTGATGTGACAACTCGGGCAATTGCGGTGCGCGATTGTCGCGTGCCGCGTTGTAACACTCCGCGAGATCACGCTGCAGCACGCCGATCGAATGTCCGTCAAACGCGATGTGATGAACCGCGAGGACGATTCGATACTGTTCCTTACCAACGTGATAAAGGCGTGCGCGGATTGGCGGTTCGATCGACAGATCGAACGGCTTGGTCACATATTCACGAGCCTGCGTTTCGAACAATTGAGTGCGATCGTCACACTGTCGGCCCCTCAGGTCGATGCGATCCATCGAAAACGACGGGGACGATAAAACGCGTTGGACTAATCCTTCAGGTGTCGGCTCATAAACGGTGCGCAGTACTTGATGCCGGTTGACGACCTGTTGATACGCATGTTCGAACGCGTCAAGGTTGAACTCGCCTTTGACGTCGTAAACCAGCGGGATGTTGTAACGCCCACGGTTGGCAACCAGGAAATGCTCGATCCACATCTGCTGCTGGTGCGATGACACCGGTGCAACGCAAAGGCTTTCGTGTCCGATTGCCGACACTGTGCAAGATTCGGCGGTCTTGTTTTGGATGAGACCATCGATTTGCTGGGATATTTCAACCGTGCTAGGTGACTGTGCAAGAATCCCCCAGAACTCGAGCTGTACTCCGTACTTTGCCTTGACGCGAGCAGCCAGTGCGACCGCCGCCAGCGAATTGCCGCCGAGTTCCATGAACCCGACGTTCGGGTCGATGCTCGGCAAATGCAGCAAATCACGCAACGTCGCGACTAGAAACGCTCCGGTTTCGCTCACCTCTGTTCGATCGGCTCCGGCGTCACAATTCACCTGCGGGATCGGCAGCGACTTTCGGTCGACCTTGCCGTTGGCGGTCAAAGGGAGACGTTCAATTGCGACGAGGGCGGAGGGCAACATGTAGTGCGGAAGACTTTCTGCTAGCCGCTGGTTCAACTCCGCGAGGCAAATCTCATGGCCGTCTTCGAAGGCCGCGTAGGCGATCAGTCGCGCCCCGGTATTGCCGTCATTCGCGATGACGGCGGCTTCGCGGACTCCATTCAATTTCGTGATTTCGGATTCGATTTCGCCCAGTCCGATCCGGTAGCCGTGGATTTTGACTTGCTGATCTGCTCGGCCGAGGAACTCGATGTTGCCATCGTCGCCGTATCGACAGAGGTCTCCGGTTCGATAGAGCGTTGTTCCCTTTCCAAAAGGGTCACTGACAAATTGTTGTTCCGTCAAATCGGGGCGGTTGAGATAACCGAGTGCCACGCCAACTCCGCCCAAACACAACTCGCCGGTCTCGCCGATCTTGCAAAGATTCGACTGATCATCGACGACGTAACATTGCTGGTTGCGTAGCGGTTTGCCGTAGGGAATGCTCGTCCATTTCGGGGCGACCGCATCGATCGGAAAGATCACCGACCAAATGGAGACTTCCGTGCTGCCACCGAGCGACACTAACTCCGCGTGCGGCGCGACGAGGCGGATTCGATCGGGCAGTGTCACCGGAATCCAATCACCACTGAGCATGACCAAACGCAGCGGCGAAAGAACGCGATTCCCTTCGAAGAAAGTGACCAGCATTTCCATCAACGCCGGAACCGAGTTCCAAATCGTCACGCCATGACGGTCGATCAGATCCGCCCATTTTGCCGGATCACGAGACTCCGATTTCGTTGGCAGAACGATCGCACCGCCGGCTCCCCACATCCCGAACAGATCGAAAACCGACAAGTCGAAACCGAGCGACGAGAGTGCGAGGGCTCGATCCGATGGCCCGACTTGATAACGGGCGTTGATATCGCGAACGGTGTTGACCGGGCCTCGGTGATTCAACATCACCCCTTTGGGCTTGCCCGTCGATCCCGACGTGAACAGCACATACGCCAACGATTCGGCGGCCACGTTTGGCAACTTCACGATCCCGGTCGCGGAAGACTCGCCGTCGATCGCAACTGTGCATAACCGTGGGATCTCTTCAATGATCGCCGCGTCGAGTTCGCCAACGAGAAAGCGTGCTTCGGCCTGCCGTAGAAAAAACAGAATCCGATCGCGTGGGAAATCTGGGTTGATCGGCAGGTAAGCCGCACCCGCCTTCAAAATACCGAGAATTCCGATGTAGGCGTTCGGCGTCCCGTCGAGGACCACGCCGACGACTTCCTCGGGGGCCACGCCTGATTCGATCAGCCGCTCGGCAACTCGAGTCGACTGAGTGTGGAGTTCTGCATAAGAAAGCGACTGGTCATCAAAGATCACCGCCGGCGCGTCAGGAGTTTTCTCGGCCTGCCGGACGAACAACTCATGCAGGCATGGATCATCCGCCCACGGTTCGCTTGTTTGATTCCATCGTTCGACCAGCTTGTCTTGCTCATCCGGCGTCAAACGCTGGCATCGCGCGAGAGCATCTTTCGAATACGGCGTCATCGCCTTTTCACGCTGACGCCGCGGCACGTCGACACTCCGGTGCCGGTGCTGAACTGAGAACAGATGATTCCCTCTCTGGCTGCTGCGGATTTCCTCGCCACCGAGATCCATTATAGCCACCGGAAGGAGAGTAAACGCGTCGCCGCGTTAACGAATCGAAATCCCTTCCATAGTGGTTCCTTCTTGGTGCGAACCGGTTTGGCCGGTTCTGTCCGATAGATTGTTCGCAACTGCGCGAGGATCGCGGTGAGCACACTGAGAAAGACCGCGGCGGTAAAGCCCATGACCAACGTCATAGCGACCTTCGGACTCGATGGGATCTTCGACTGGCTCGGCAGTTGCAACACGGTGAGGTTCGACAGGCTTTCCTGGCTCAACGCTTGATCCATGCGAGCCAATTCAGACCGCCGTGCGTAGTCTTGGTAACTGGCTCGTGCCAAATCCAGACGTCGCGAAATTTGGGCAAGCTCGATTTCGTTTTGGTTGATCGCCTTCAGTTCGCTCTTGGCATCGGCGAGTTGCTGGGCAAGGATTTCTTGTTTGGCGCCTAGCGACGCGGCGATCGCGCGCTGGTTGAGCAGTTCGGCTTCCATTTCTCGACGTGACTCGTTGACGCCCATCGTGACCTGCGTCAGACGGTTTTCCGAATCGAGTGTTTCTTGAGCGGCCGCGATCTGTGCTCGCATTTGGCGAACCTTCGGGTGCGTCGGCTGGTAGCGCGACAGGTACTCGCTCTCGTTCAACTGCAACGAGTAGAGTTGTTCTCGCATCCCTTCGGAGGCGCTGCTGGGCAAGCCCGTCGTTTCGGCCAGTCGGACTTGTCGAGGTTGCTGGGCGACCATGCGTTCACGAGACTCGATCTCACCCTCGACCGCTTCGATCTGAGCGATCGTATCGAGCCACGCGTCCTCGAGCGACGCGATTTGGGCGATCTTGACTTGTCGATGCTGGCTCAGTTCTGAGACGCCGCTTTCGTTCTTGAAGTCGACGAGTTCTTGTTCGAGGACTGCGACCTCGTTCGCAATTTTTTCGGTTTGTGCGGTGAAAAATTCGTTGGAACCTTCGGACTGGTGAATCCGCACGTGAGCCTCCACCGACGAATCGATCACTTGGTCGAGCACCTCAGCGGCGAGTTCCGGGCTGATCGTTTCGTATCGCAGTCCGATGATCGCGGTCGATCGTGGGTTGTAGATCTCGAGGCCTTTTTCGAGTTTTTCGATCGCTTCATCGCGCGGGCTGTCGACGTAGACCGGGCTGAGTTTTTTCAGCTTGCCGAGTTGAATCGGCATCCATCCCGGTTCATCGTCGTTCGTTTCTTCGAGGATCTTCTCAACACCGATCGCGTCGACAACCTCTTCGAGAACGCCGCGGCTTTGCATGAGCGATTGAACGGAGTAGATCTCCTTTTCGCGTCCTTCTTGCACCGCGATGGTTTGACCTACGGTGGCGGTCGGATCGAGACCCACGGTTTCCTTCCCGAGACGGACGAACATTTTCGCCTCGGAAGTGAACTTCAGCTTCGCAACTTTCAACAGTCCCAACGTACCGAGCATCACCAACGTAAAGACGATCAGCATCTTTCCGCGGTTTTGCCATACGGCTTGCGTGAGGTCGAGAGTTTTCTCGGGGTTTGGTTGTTCAGTGATCGGATTGTTGGTAGTCATGATACAGTCATTCCTAAAGGGTCACCGATGATAACGGGGCTTTGACTTGGCGAGTCCGCGGACTGCGAACTGTTGGCCGAGTTATCACAATGAGGTTGATGGCGTCGGTGCCCGTCGAACTTGGCCCACTCGGCCTCAACGAAGTCCGACAATTCCTTGCGAAAACGCTCGGGCCGGAACCCTTCGGCGTGCCGCCTGATTTGAGTTAAGTCGAATTGCCCTGCCTGGCTTTCGAACGAGTCCACTGCCGCAGCAATGCTCTGGGGAGTTTGCTCGGCGAAGAAGCAGCCGGTGACTCCATCGATCACCGTTTCCAAACTGCCTCCGCGGCCATACGCGATCACGGGAGTTGCACACGCTTGGGCTTCGACCGGCGTGATCCCGAAGTCTTCTTCGGCGGCAAAGACGAACGCCTTTGCGTTCTGCATCAGTTTGCTCATCCGGTCGTGCTGCAGGTATCCGAGCAACTCGACGTTGGGAGGACAGTTCGCTTTGAGTGATTTGAACATCGGCCCGTCGCCCACGACGACGAGTTTTCGATGTGGCATCAGTCGAAACGCTTCGACGACGAGGTCGACTCGTTTGTAGGGGACCAATCGCGATGCCGCGATGTAGTAGTCTTCCTTCTCATAGGTCGGCTCAAACGCATCGACATCCACGGGAGGATGGATCACGGTTGCTTCGCGTCCGTAACACTTTTGAATGCGTCGAGCGATGAAGTGGCTGTTGGCGACGTAGGCATCCACGCGGCTTGACGAAACCTTGTCCCACAATCGGATGTAGTGCAGCATCGCTCGCGTCACCATGCTGCGGACGCCCCAAGTCAAATTCGATTCGCGAAGGTACTGCGCCTGAAAATCCCACGCGTAGCGGATCGGCGTGTGCACGTAGCTGACGTGTAATTGATCAGGGCCGCAGATCACTCCTTTGGCGACGGCATGATTGGACGACAGCACCACGTCGTAACCGCTCAGATCCCATTGCTCGACCGCCATCGGCATCAATGGGAGGTAGTGCCGTAGCAGCTTTTTGAGAAACGGTAGTTTTTGAATGAAGGTGGTTTGTGGCGTTCTTCCTTGCAGGAACTCCCGCTCGTCATCAGGCAGAATATCCGCGACGGCGAACAGGTCCGCCTTCGGAAACTCATGCAGCATTTGTTCCACCACGCGTTCAGAACCCGCGTAGGTGGTCAGCCATTCATGAATGATTGCAACGTTTTTCATGACCTACTGCGGAGTCGCTTCTAAAGGTGTAACGATTCGGTTGAGACATTGTGATTCATTTCCCGCCATTTGACCAATCACTTCGAGCACTTTGGCGGAAGTCGCCTCCCAACTGAAATCGGCAGCGCGTTTTTGCCCCGCCACAATCAGGCTTTCCTGAAGTGTTTGATCGCCGAGCACCCGTTCAATTCCCTCGGCGATGCTGTCCGGGTTGGTTTCCACCAAGACTGCCGCACCGCCGGCAATTTCCGGCAGCGACGTCACGTTGCTGCAAACCACCGGCGTACCACACGCCATCGATTCGATTACCGGCAGACCGAAACCTTCGTACTCCGACGCCAACACGGTGGCGGTCGCCCCGCGATACACGCAGGCGAGTTCTTCATCGGAGACCGAACCGAGAAAGTGCACGTGCTCGGCGAGCCCGAGTTCGTTGATCGTTGCGAGTGTGTGCTCTTCCGCTTTGCCGATGATTTCCAAATGCACGTCGACGCGTTTGCGTACCTGTGCGAGTGCGTGCAACAAACCGGTGACGTTCTTATGTGCCTTTTGGTTACCGACGTATAGCAAGTAATCGTACCCGGTCTCTCGTCGTTCGCCGTCGACTTGGAACGCGGAGCCAACGCCGTTGTAGACGACGCCGACATGCGAGGGACTGACTCCCGCCCACTGCACGATCTCCTGTTTCGAGTACTCCGAGACCGTTAAAACCTTGTACGCTTTGCGGACCGCGGGACGGATCACGTGTTGATAGTACAACCGTTTGGCGATTGAGGATTCGGCCGGGTAGTTGATGTGAATCAGATCGTGAATGGTGAAGACAAATGGGCGTTTGGAGGAAACCAGCCACGAGAGCGGCGCGTTATAACTCGGTGAGAAAAACGCGGTGTCGTGTTTCCAAATCGCCCGAGCCAGTCGCAGGCAATCTAACGGGCTCGTCGGCTTTCCACCGAGATCGGACCGGTTCAGGCAAGGCAAGCGGTTGTTCAATTCGGTGGCGAAGCGGCCAATCCCATGGGCTCCCATCCAACGCGAATCGAAAAGAATGTTCTGTTGTTTTGTCATGCCGCGGCCCCCGTATTCGGTGCCGCCCACCGGGTTTTGGGTGTCGCCCACGACGCGGCGCCGGCGGCAGCAAGAACCGCCAATATCATGAACGTGAATGAACCTGCCGAGAAGTAATACGTCCGCCAAAGTTCAAAGAAGCCATACAGCACGACACAGCCGATCAAGCACAGCAGATTGTCCGAACGCCAGAAGTAACTGCCGACCGTTGCCATGACGAACGTCGACCAAGCGATCACGGGAAACGCCCAGAAGCCCAGGTGGCCGTACATGTCGACGAACGCGGAGTTTGTTGTCAATGTTTCACTGATGTCGACGTCATGCAAATACCACTGTGCCGCGACGCCGCCGGAATGGTCTTCCGCTTTCAGGTGTGCCGGGTGCAGGAACGTGGGCGTCACGTATGCGACCACGTTGGATAGCGAGCCTCGCGGAGGTTGGTGTGCCGCGATCCTGGCAACGCCCATGCTGGCTTGCACGGGAGCACCGACGTATCGTTGGATCTCCAAAAACGTCATCGCGACCGGATTGCGAACGCCGAAGTAGTCGCGGTAACTGCCCGCACTACGGACCCACGTCAACGTGACGATCAACATGGCCAACACGAGACCGGTGATGCCGAGCGTCCGAGTGCTGATCCGACCGATGTCTTTGAATCGAATGGCCAGACCACCGGAAAAGATCACCGCTTGCAAAATCAAAATCCGAGCTGAGATCGCGGCAGCGGCGAGCAACAGAACCAAGTTCATCGCATCCAACCGAGTCAGCTTTCTCTGGAACACGATCCGGTACATCGCGTAACCACCGACGAGCGACGACGTGTAGCGGAGCGAGTACAGCAGGTTGTAGTTTTCATACAACGCGTCTTTGAGCAAATTGAACTGCTGCGTCCGGACCAGTTCGATCAGCGACGGACCCGCCCGCAACGCCGCCAACCACGCACTCACCACGCCGACAAAAGCGAGTGCGGATAGGGCGAGATAAAACGTTCGCGGTTCGATCGCGTCTTGGGACATGATCGTCAACCGAGGGATCTCGAGAGCCAACCGTTGGCCGATCCATGCACAGATGCAAATACACGCATACCAACACGTCAGGATTCCCAGGTTGGAAAACGTGATCTCTTCGCGAACGATGTATCCCGACGCGCCTTCCATGGAAGGGCACAACCACAACACGATCCCCATGATCAGGAACGGCATGAACACCAAACTCGGTTGCCAAATCACAGTCGCGATTCGAGCAACCCAGTTGGGGCGTTCAGGTTCGTCGGGCATGTTTGCGAATGCCGCGGATGTGGGAACTGACGTGGAAATGGTACTTCTGTGATCGGTGGATTCTGACGAAAAATGTCACCGTCGTCCTGACGATCAGGCTGTTCCTGTCTACCGGCGATGGGTAGCGTGCCGCTGCATCATCAGCGACCAACCCGCGTCATCCGAGCCGCGGTCTTGTTTCCATTCATGTTAATTAGGAAGGAAAAAATCCGTGACGTCCATTCCTTCCTATTTAGTCCACTTCTGTGCAGTTGTGCGGGCTATGTCCGGTAAAGACCGCAAAACCCGCAGATCGAGAATCGTCCACACGCCGACCGACCATCGGGCATACAAACAAAAGCCAATGCATTGCAACGAGATGATCGACGCACAAGCGATCGCCAGCCCAACGATCCCGAAGGTGGATGTCAGCATCACGCCGGCAACCAACAACACGATCGAGGTGACGACGTTGATCCACAACGCTTTCATGTGTTCGCCCGACATCATCAACGTCAACTCCGCAGCGCCGGCGGAAACGAAAACGATTTGACCCAAACACAAAATCCGCAACACCGTGGCACCCTCGGCATAGTACGAACCGAAAATGAACGACGTGATTTGTGCAGGGAAGGCAATCAGTGGGATACAAACCGCCAGCGCTGCGATCGCAGCCAACGTTGCCGCGAAACGCAGGATCCGCTGCAGTTCGTCGAGCCGACCTTGAGCACGCAACTCAGCGATCGATGCAATCACGGTCAGGTTTACCAACTGCATCGGCATCCCGATCAACAGCATCAATCGCCGCGCTGCACCGTAAAGGGCGAGTTCATCGTGATCGACGATCGCCCCGCCGATCCAAATGTCGGCTTGTCCGGTGATGTACGACAAACTCTGTGCCAGCATCAACGGTAAACATGCCAGCAGCAGCACCGACATCGGGAGTGCTTCCGACGGTTGATCATCAATCGCGATTTCTCGCAAACGCGTTTTTCCAACCCGATATAAAATCATGATCGCGATCGGAGTTAGCAAACAGAGTGAAATTGCGCAAAACAGCATCACTTGCTTGAGGCTCACGACAGCGAACAAACTCAACCCCACCGCCAACCCGATGAACAGCAGGTTACAAAGCGGACCGCCGAATTGTCCGGTCAGCAAGATCGAGAAACGCGAATCGTGAAAACTACGCAGCAGGCTCGCACACAATTGAATCACCGCGGCGCCGAACACGCTCACCGCGACCAACGGCGCGATCACTTCGAGATGCTTAAGCCCGAACAAGGGTTCGCCGGCGAAATACAAAAAGCCCATCGTCAGGACACTGCCCACCGAGATGGCAATCGCAGCGAATTTTGCCCCTTGTCGCAACGCGGCCTTCGCTCCCTCGGCGTCACCAACACCGATTCGCTCGGATACGAACCGGACCAATCCCGTGTGCGTTCCGAACATCGCCACGATGGCAGCAAACGTGATGATGCTGCCGAGAACGAAGAAAACACCGACGTCCGCCGGCGGTAACACTCGCACCAAAACGACGTTCAAACCGATCGCGGTGGCGATCCCTAAAACCCGTCCACCGACAACCCAAACACTCTCGCGGAACAGTCGCTTCTGCGTCCCTCGGGACCCTGGTTTCTCGGGCGATTCCGAAACCTCTGCCTCGACCGGCCTGTCCGCCGATATCATCGACGGCTGAGAGGAAACGGGAACCGAGACAGCGACATCCGCGGTCGACGCGTTGAGTTGCTTCACACTCATCCGCCTAAAATGCCCCTTCTCTGAGCAGGACCACGCGGATGGTCGATAATAGAATGCAGAAATCCAGCCACGGCGACCAGTTTCGCACGTAGTACCCGTCCAACTGAACGCGTTCTTCGTAGGTCGTGTTATTGCGTCCCGATACCTGCCACAATCCGGTGATGCCCGGACGCACCCGCAGGTACAAACCGAAACAGTCGCCGTATCGATCGGCTTCCGCCTGCACGATCGGACGCGGCCCGACCAAGCTCATCTCGCCGGTCAGAACGTTCCAAACTTGCGGTAGTTCATCCAAACTTGTTTTGCGCAGGAATCGTCCCACCAACGTTACTCGAGGGTCTTTCTTCAGTTTGTGATCGCGTTCCCATTCTTCGCGAAGCTCTTCATGCTTCTCAAGGTACTCTTCCAGGATCGCGTCCGCGTTGGGAACCATCGTGCGAAACTTCCACGCTTTGAATGGTTTGCCGTGAAGACCCAAACGCTGTTGGCCGTAAAAGACCGGGCCGCGCGAAGTTAGCTTGACGATCACGGCCAGCAAAATCATTAAAGGTGCACACATCACAATGACGGCGAGTGTCAAGGCGATGTCCACGAATCGTTTGGAGATACGAGGAAGCGGCATCAACAAACGTTCTTTCAAACGCAGTCCAGGGAAACCGCCGCAATCGGTCGCCCCGGTCCATAAACTCGGCAACCCGGCCAGGTCCGGCACGACCAACGTGTGCGGGATCATGCCTGCGTAGTCGTCCACCAGTTTCAATATTTCTTCTCGCGGACGATCGGGCATCGCCACCACGCACCACGTCACGCCGAACTCTCGAACGAGATCGGGCACCTCCGATGTGCGTCCGAGGTATCCCTGCGACGCAGCCTCGCTGCGAATCGAATCGTCAACGATTCCGATCGGCCGCAATCCCCATGTCGGGTTGTCTCGCAGCGATTCATAAATGGATACGCCCGTTTCACCAGCACCAAAGATCACCGTCGGGGCTCCCCACCAACTCGTCTTTGCCAGCAGCCACCGCGCCATTCCTCGTGACACCGGCATGCTAACCAACAGCGTCATCCACACCACGGCCACATGCAGTAGCGCCCACGGGTCACGGGCGTGCAACAAGGTCGCCGCCGCAAACGCCGACATCACAACACTCACGACCATGGTCGTTTGGCGAATCTCGACCGCAGGCGTGATTCCAATTCCGGGATACAAGCCCAACATCACAAACGAGGCGAACATCACGCCGGCAGATAGCCAGAACATCATGACCGGATCGAAACCGGTCCCCAAACCACAAACGGTGAATGCCAATCCCATCGCAAATGCCAATGTGGCTCCGTCGGCGAGGATCATGACGGCGTACGTTGCGAGCTGTCGCAGGCTATGTCGAGCCGATTCGACCGCATCGCGCTCGCTCGGTGCTCGCACCTGCAAAACGCCATCGGAGGAATTCGAGTTCGGGAGAACAATGTCTCGTCGATCGAGCAAACGAGTCACGGATAACGATTGTGGAAGACGCATGGAAGACTTTTCCGGCTCTGAGATAATGCTGGGAACGTCCTGGATGAGATGGAACGCCGCAGGATTCAGGTAGAAAAGCCCTCCTCTCCCGCAGCGTCAGCCCACATTACTCAGGGATTTCTCAAAATCTATTCAAAATTTAGTGGACGTTTTTGCATCAGTACCTTTGGGAACAGCGTGTTGTCGCGGTTTTGATGATGCCGCGTCCGCGCTATGGGGCCCGCTCAGACAATGCGCTGCGTTTATGGGACCGCAATCGCCTGCGCAAAAAACGGGTGTGTGCGTTAAAAAACCCGGAAAAATGCAGTTTTTTCATTTCTGAAGACGACATTTGCCTACCGAGGAGGAGCAACCAAGTGTCCCGTGATCAGAATTCCTGAACTCGCGAAACGGCTCGTCCGCACAATCCGTGCAACCCACCTTATCGGAACGCAAAATCGGATGGTCGATTGCCCACACCCTATAAACAAGGTGTAATCGACAGCGAAAACGCGTCGCAATCAAACCTGATGGAGAGCCAATAATGACAGAGCGTGCGGTACTCGCGGGCGGATGTTTCTGGGGAATGCAGGACCTGATCCGCAAAATGGACGGAGTTGAATCAACACGAGTCGGATACTCCGGCGGAGACGTGCCCAATGCGACCTATCGCAATCACGGCACGCACGCCGAAGCGATCGAAATCATGTTCGATCCGGACAAAGTCTCCTACCGGAAACTGCTGGAGTTCTTCTTCCAGATCCACGACCCGACGACTCCGAATCGGCAGGGGAATGACCGGGGAGCTTCGTACCGGTCGGCCATCTATTACGTCGATGAAGATCAACGGCAAGTCGCGATGGACACCATCGCCGATGTTGACGCGTCTGGATTGTGGCCAGGCAAAGTGGTCACCGAAGTCGAACCGGTGAGCGATTTTTGGGAAGCCGAACCGGAGCACCAGGACTATCTCGAGCGTTTTCCCAACGGCTACACCTGCCACTTCGCACGACCCGATTGGGTGCTGCCCCGTCGTTATGCCGTGAACAAGTAAGCGCGAGCCGGCGGGATCGCAACGACTCGCGGGCCGACTTGAACAAGCGCCGTATCGGTTCGGCGCAGGCGTCCCAAACCGAACGACACGCGGTTCTATCGGAGCGACATGCGAACCAGTGTCCCGTCGGCTGGTTTGGTCGACACGCCCGCTCGCGCAGGATTCTCCGTCTGAACGGCTTCGAAGCGAAACGTTTTCACCAATGCTCCCACGGTGAGTCCCACCTCAAGCTCGCCAAGGTGTTTCCCCGGACAAACGCGCGGGCCGTGGCCGAAACCGAAGTGCAAGATCTCTTTGGACGAACGTCCCGATTCAGACAATACACGCCAACGGTCTGGTTCGAAAGCGATTGCCGGGTAACCACTCTGCTGCACGCCCCAGTGGTCCTCGTGCCGGTTGGCGTGCCAGACATCGAGCAACAGATGCGTGCCGTCGGGAATCATGAGTCGCCTGCCGTCATTGGCGATCACCCAGGTGTCCGTGGTTGCCCGCCGCGGCAAGAAATACAGCGACGGCGTCAGACGCAGCGTCTCGTCGAGTACCGCACGCAAGTAGGACGCTTCGGCGAGAACCTCGGGGGTGTAGACGTCGATGTCTTTCACTTCCTCGTAAACCCGCTCCTGAGCGTCTGGGTTTCTCGCCAAGTGCGAGATTGCCCACGTCGCATAAGAAGTCGTCGCCTCCAGCGCCCCCGCCAAGAAAACCTTGAGATTGCTGACGAGCTTTTCATCCGGGGCGTCTGATTTGAATTGGTTCCACAACGCCCTGCCTTCGCATCGCGGGGCCAACACCAAACGAGTCAACTCTTCGAACGCCGCGTCGTCCTGTTTGGCATTGGCGATCCGTTGATTCCAACTGGGGAAACGCCTCCACGGAATCCCTAACCGGTTTTTCACGGTATCAGAAACGATATGGTCAATGACCCGCTCGAGCGCCGGGACGAATCGCTCACGAAGCTCATGATAACCAATCTCTGCGCCGAAGAAATTGTTCGCGAGCATCTCAAGCATGACCACCTTCACCTCAGGTTCGAGACGCATTTCCACGGAGTGTTTTCCGCTCTGACGAAGATGTTGCCGCAGGACATCCACACGTTCTCCCACCGTCACGCGAAACGTCTGCGAAAACTCACCAAACCGTTCGGGTTGAAAGAGTGTCGTTTTCCCGAACGGACAGGCTGCGATTCGGCGTTGCTTCTTCCACTCGGCACCATTGGAATACAGCAACGTATCGGTCCCGGTCGCGCGTGCGATACCAACCGAAGGCAGCGTGTCGCGATCAAATTGCCCTTCCCGGTCGCCCGTCGCCGTTGCGATGGACCGGATCAAACCCGGATCACGTGTCACAAATACCGGGGCAAACCCCGGCACGTCGAGATATCGGTTGTGGCGTCCGGTGCCGCGTTCGGCGTCGGCGTCCCAGAAATAAGCTTCCAGAATCCGAATCGGATCGTGATAATTCCAGCGATGAGGAAATGGCTGGGTCGGCCGACCCGATCGAGGAGCGATCAAAGGCACACGGCTCGGTACGATATCGCCATCAAATGGATTGATATGAAAGAGCTGTTTGGGAAGCCGCGAAATTCTGCGATAGCCAGGGATGCGTTCACGCATCGTTGTGCCCCCACGGCATAAATCGGAACGAAAGACCGGTGAAGTGACGGCCCGCGGAGATTTTCCGACACGGCCATCATCGTTGATTCTAACAGGTGACGATTGTCCGATCGGATCGACACCTTCGGAACCAACGTGCGATGTCTCGCTCGTCGCAGTTCAACGCCTGGGCACTGATGCACTATGAGAAGCCGTTAACGACAGCAACCGTCACTGTGCGGGCAAACTCGCTATTGATGCGAGATCTCGTCTTGAATTTGCTTGGCCGATTCGGGCAGTTGTTTGATTTTCGGCCGACGACGTTTGCGAACTTTCTCCGGCACCATGCTCCGCATTGATTCGAGTTTGCCGAAACACAGCAAGCGGTCGTTCGGTTCGAGCGTTCGTTTCAATCGCGGGTTCGGGATGACCGTGGTGCCGCGGTACAACGTCAGAACATTGATGTCCTGTTCAGGCAACCCGGATTCATCGATCGTTTTGCCGACGACTTCTGAACCGTCGCGAATATGGATCTCGGTGACGCCGTAGCCGCGACTGACCGTCAAGCGTTGACGCACATCGACTTCAGGGAAATCAACCTGAGCGATCATGTAGTCGATGATGGCACCGGCGATGTCCAGCTTCGTACAGGTCTCGATCCCTTCGAGCCCCGGCGATGAGTTGATCTCCATTACCTGCGGGCCGTCCTTTCCTTCGAGCATGTCGACGCCGGCGACACGTAGTCCCATGATCTGTGCCGCACGCACCGCGGTCTCGGCGTAAACCGGAGGGAGGTCGATCGATTCGGTCACGCCGCCACGGTGAACGTTGCTGCGGAATTCGGTTCCGACGGCGACCCGCCGCATCGCCGCCACGACGCGGTCGCCGACAACGAACGCGCGTATGTCACGCCCCTTGCTTTCGGAAACAAACCGTTGGACGAGAACGTTCTGCCGCGTGCTATGCAGCGTTTCGATGATCGCCTCGGCGACCTTCACCGACTCCGCCAAGATCACACCGACACCCTGCGTGCCTTCGAGTAATTTGATGATGACCGGTGCGCCGCCGACTCGTTCGATCGCCGGCAATATGTCCTTGCGGTCTCGCACGAACGTGGTCTGCGGGATACCGATTTGATGTCGGCTGAGAATTTGCAGACTGCGGAGTTTGTCACGCGAGTTCGTGATGCCCGCGGAGGAACAGGCGCTGAACGTATCCATTTGTTCGAACTGCCGAACAACGGCGGTGCCAAAGTAAGTAATTGACGCACCGATCCTGGGGAGGATTGCGTCGTAATCGCCGAGGTGTTTGCTGCGGTAGTAAAGGTCCGGTTCGCCTTGCTCGAGGTCGATCGCGAATTTCAACGTGTTGAGCACCTTCGCGTCAGCGCCACGATGCTGTGCCGCTTCGAGCAAACGACGCGTCGAGTAGCACTTCGGACTGCAGGAGAGAATTGCTAGCTTCATTGGTCTTTCTTTGGATTAAGCGATGGCTATGGAGGGGGCAGCAGCAGGACGATGTCAGCAGGACGGAGCAAAACGCGGGCGATCAAAAAGACCGCGATCTTACTTTCGGGATTTCGAACAAAAAACGCAATGGTCGGTCGGCGTTCGTCGCGATGGACGCGCGATATCACGTTCAAAGGTCGAGGTCGAGGTCGAATCGATTCACCAAGGAGTTCGGAAAGGTTCTTTAAGCGGGATTGGAAATTCCGTGATAGGCGACTGCGCCCTAATTCGACCGACGTTTCTTTCGTCGATGACGACCGGCGAGGAACGAAGCGCCGGGATCCACCAGGAAATGATTTCGAATCGCCTCGCGTCCGACCAACATTCGGAACCCCATCGCATCGCGGTTTGCCAGAGTTAAATCGACGTGACCGCGACGTTGCAGGATTTCCAGACGAGTTCGAATCACAATCCGCTCGGAAACCTCGCCGTTGCTGCTACGCACGTGTCGCCGCTCGAGGATAGGCACATCCGCGTTGACAAAAATGTCGTCTCGGTTTTGAACCGGATGGATCGAGAACCGCACCCGCTCGACACCGTCTTGCATGTAGGTCTCGACATCGAATGCATGAATCGAACTCGAGCGTGCCCCCGTGTCGATTTTGGCTTTGACCTGCCGTACGTTCAGGTCCGGCAACCCAACCCATTCACGCCAACCGATGATAAACATCGGTTCGGCGTTGAGGCTGAGAGGATCATCCTTGGCGGGATCGTCCATAACGTTTCACTCACATGACAAAGTACGGTTCGGCCGGTGGCAGTCATTCCATCCGTGCGGGCTCTATTCGAGCCTACTCACGCGGTGTGGATTGCACGGTCGTCGACGTCCATCGCCGCTTCGTGCACCGCCTCGGCGAGTGTCGGGTGAGCGTGACAGGTGCGAGCGATGTCCTCGCTGCTGGCGCCGTATTCCATCGCCGATGCCGCTTCGGCGATCAAATCGCCCGCCCGCGGTGCAATGATGTGAACCCCGAGAACCCGGTCGGTCTCCGCGTCGGCGAGGATTTTGACCCGGCCATCGGTATCGCCCAACGTGCGTGCGCGGCCGTTGGCTCCAAAGGGACACACGCCTTTTTTGTACTCAACGCCGGCTTCCTTGAGTTGCTCTTCCGTCTTGCCGACCATCGCGATCTCGGGGTGCGTGTAGACGATCGCCGGGATGACGTCGTAATTCATCTCGCTGGCGATTCCCGCCATCCGCTCAACGCAGACCACGCCCTCTTCCATCGCCTTGTGAGCGAGCATCGCGCCGCCGATGCAGTCACCCACCGAATAGATCCCTGGTACGCTGGTTTCGAAGTTCTCGTTGACTTCGATGAACCCACGTTTGTCCGTTTGGACACCCGCCGCGGCGAGTCCCAAGTCATCCGTCGCGGGAGCCCGTCCAGTTGCGAGTAACACGCGGTCGCAATAGATCGGATCACCGCCTTTGACTTCGACGGTGCACGGTTTGGACTGCGATGTGTCGACCCGCGCTGACTCAACCATCGTCCCCGTACGCATCTCGATGCCCTGTTTCTTCAGCGCACGAGCGGCGAGGTTGCCGAGTTCTTTGTCGAGGCCGGGCAGAACACGATCGAAGGCCTCAAGGACGATCACCTTACTGCCCAGACGATTCCAAACACTGCCGAGTTCCAACCCGATGTAACCACCACCAATCACAACGAGTACTTCCGGCACCTCGGGGAACGACAACGCCGTGGTGCTGTTGCCGATCCGGTCGCCGTCCTCTTCGACCGACGGCAGACGTGCCGGAACGCTGCCGGGACAGAGCAGG
Organism: Rhodopirellula sp. JB044; assembly: GCA_043101355.1. Taxonomy (GTDB): domain Bacteria; phylum Planctomycetota; class Planctomycetia; order Pirellulales; family Pirellulaceae; genus Rhodopirellula. The sequence goes on along the minus strand of JBICHZ010000178.1, from coordinate 1,190 downwards.
ATTTGGTCGGCCTCGACCACGGTCGGTTGGTCGTCGGCGGCACCTTCGGTCGGCGAGATTTCGACCGACTCGGAATCGCGTAGCTTGCCGCGCCCGTGATACGCCGTCACGCCTCGCTTTTTGAACAGCATGTCGATGCCGCCGGTCAGGGTGTCTACGATTTTCTTCTTGCGTGCCATCATCACATCGAGTTTGACCTCGACGTCGCCGACCATCACCCCATGTTCGCTGAAGCGATGTTTGGCTTCCTCGTACAGGTGGCTGGATTCCAACAACGCTTTGCTGGGGATGCACCCGACACGAACGCAGGTGCCTCCAAAACGCGGGTTTTCGTCAATGCAAGCGACATCAATCCCGAGCTGGGCTGCCCGAATCGCGGCAACATAACCTGCGGGACCGCCTCCCAAGACGACGAGTTCGTGGCGAGCCGTTTTTGACATGCGAGTGTTTTCTGGATTTAGAGAGCACGAGGGTAAATTCAGCAGCGAAAAACAATGTCTTCGGATTTCGCGGACGTTGTCTTTTCGCGAACATTGTCCAGGATCACCAACCCCTTGTCGACTCCACTGCGTCAACCGCGACGGCCGATTCTCGCTCGCCGGCGGGCGTCGGCTGCGGCGGAGCTTTCACCGGCAGGAACGTGCCGACTGAACGAGTCGAAACGCCTCTCCGCGCATAGTCAGGGCGCACGTTAGGTACTCGCGAACGCACGTCAGGCAAAAAGTGCGTCACCGTTTGGGGTTCCAACGCCCGGCTTGCTACGCATCGTCCAGGCTACCTCGCGTCCAGCCTGCCACGCATCGAGAAGCATCGCGGGAAAGACAGCCGTCGACGGCCGGGCGGTTTCCCTGCGGTTGTTCACACCGAGCCAAACACGTGGCTCTCGCGAGGTCGGTGGCTACTCGCTGGCGAGTGCCCCGTCGAGGGCAACCGTGTCGGCGAAGTCATACGGGTGGAAGACCCGAGCGATTCGCTGGGCCAACATGCCGAGAAACAGCTTGCGAAACTTCGGCTCGGTCGTCTCGCTGGTGTACTGGCCTGCGTTGACCGGGTAGGTGAACTCGTCGATCTCCTTGCGGAAAACGACTTTTTTTTCGGCAATGTCATAGACGGTCAAAAGCACGCCGGCGCGTCCCCGATACAGCGTCGCACCGTCGCGAAGCCGCATGTCGGTCAGTTCGATCGCGAGC
>JBICHZ010000177.1:0-10997 GCA_043101355.1 Rhodopirellula sp. JB044 | reverse complement strand
ATTGACGTACCGGTGGTGGCAGTATGAGGAAGCTGACTCGGCCGAATCCCGCGTTTCGATCACCGACGCGAACACCCCTCAAGCCAGCTTCGTTGTTCCCGACGAACTCGGCAAACAGGTTCACATCGTGCTTGAAGTCACCGACAAAGGCACGCCGCCGCTTGTTCGTTATCGGCGTGTGGTTTGTAGCATTGGAGATTGAATGGTGCAGGAACTTGACTGCTCTCTCAACAGAGTGACAGACTTGGCGACCGGACGAAAGCACGAGGACGGTATCGTGCTGGTCACACGCAGGACCCGAAGCGCTGTACGGCGCGTGAAGTTGTGGGGTTCGCCGGTGCCGATACGGAATCTGGATGCCGCATTCTAGCCGTTCGTAAACTGCTCACGACGCAAGAGCGCTGCCGATTCGCGACGATGCGTCGATTCGCGATGATGCGTCGACTGTTGACATCGGCATGTCTTAATTCTTGGTTCCGATCACGATATAGTGCCGCGACATGGACACGGTGAGATTCTGAGCATGAAAGCCTGCCGGTTCCGGTCTTCCTTCGATGAAAATCTGCGATGAGAAAAGCATGCGAGCATTGAAACAGAACCGGACACCTTTGACTTCTCGCTGAAGATATGGTTTACCGCTCCAATGCTCCTTTTCCAGCAAGGATCTTATCTCGAAATTTGATGATTCGAGACCTCCGAGTTTCAGGCTTCTTGGCGGAATTCAGATTGATCACGTAACTTTTTTGCCGACCGGGAGTCAAGGCACCGAACGCTTCTGCAAGCTCCGGGTCAGCTTCAAACGCTTCAACAAGCTCATCTGGCAGCTTGAGTGTGTTTTTTTCTTTTGGTGGTTTGATTCCCGCCTCGGCATAGCCTTTCGCCTCTTTCAAATAAGACACGATCGTCTGCTTCATCTGTTGCACTTGGGCATTGTCCGTAAACCGAATCATGTCGGGGTGTCGCGTGTTAGGGCCCCGCCTTTCCAAGACGTTCTTGGGGTCTTTCATCAAAGCAGCGTGAAAGAAACTGAGGCGAAAGTCGTCACGGAAGGCACCGAAGATCACAATATTGCGGTCTGCATGCATGTAGCACGGATGCGCCCACTTCAATGTCTCAATCAACCCTGATTCAAGGCAAATCTGCCGAAGATCGTTGAGACCTTGGCTCCACTGTCGCGTCGAACAATTGGGGGTGGCAAATCGCTCGCAGCGTCCACACCCTTGGGAAAAATACGTCTCAATGTCGGTAATCATGGCATCATCCGTTGCTCGACCTGACAGCCTACTTCGCCAAGAGACATGGAAAGACTCTCCCAGAATGGTAAAACTCGACGAAGCCGGTGCATGGTGGCGTCGTGATGACCGTCTCATTGCACAGCGGACATGCACGAACAAGCCGGCGGATCAAATACATACATTAGCTGGAGACGGTCGATTGAAGACTCAATACTATACTGCTTGCAGCCTTGACGGGTTTATTGCGACTGACGATCACTCACTGGAATGGTTGTTTCAGCTTGGCGATATCGCTGAGACAAGCTACCCGGATTTCATTCGTCACGTCGGGGCAATCGCGATGGGATCGGCTACGTACGAGTGGATGCTTCGGCACTTCGCGAAGCAAGGCAGCAACGCTGCTGCCGAGTGGCCGTACAGCCAGCCTTGTTGGGTGTTCAGTTCGCGGGAACTGCCGGTTGTCGAAGGCGCCAACCTGCATTTCGTACGCGGTGACATCCGGCCGGTTCACGAGGCCATGCGTGCAACCGCCAATGAGAAGAACCTGTGGTTGATGGGAGGGGGCGATCTGGTTGGCCAATTCTATGACGCTGGGCTGCTCGATGAGATCATCGTTCAGATCGGATCGGTAACGTTGGGGTCGGGCAAGCCGCTCCTGCCCAGACAAATCGCGTTTCCCCCGCTCAAGCTGACTTCGGCGCAGCAATTTGGGCCGGGGTTTGCAGAGCTGCGCTACGACGTCCCCAAACCAGGCAAGAGATGAACAGAATCTTTTCAGCCGAGATGTCGATTTGGGAGGAGGCCGTTCGACTAACAGGTGACAGGCGACAACGAAAAAGCCAAGAAGGAAAAAGCACCTTGTCCGATTCATCAAATACCGTCCGACTTCATCGCGTGCTCAAGGCCCCAGCGGAACGAATCTACAACGCATTCCTTGATCCGGACGCTCTTTGCCGATGGCTACCGCCGTACGGCTTTCTAGGGAAAATCGACCATATCGACCCGCAAGAAGGCGGCAGCTATCACATGTCGTTTATCAACTTCGCCACAGGTCACACTCACTCGTTTGAGAGCAAGTTTGTCGAACTGACTCCCAACGAGCGAATCCGGTTAGCCGACAAGTTTGATGATCCCGGCCTGGAAGCTGACATGACCAAGACCATTACTTTGACAACCGTCAGCTGCGGCACCGAGATCGAGATTCTGCACGAAGGGCTTCCTGCGGCGATCCCGACGGAGATGTGCTATCTCGGCTGGCAGGAGTCGCTCGTCCAGCTTGCCAGTCTGGTGGAAACGTATACTGCCGATGCTGCCTGATTCGCCAATCAACCCGGAGTGAAGCGAATAATGTCCAAACAAAGAAAGGCAATCGATACAAGCCTCTGCCCGATTACCAACGACCCCAAAAAGCGTCTGGCGAGCGATGCGCAAACCGACGCCATCAAAGGGAATTTCCCAGCGGGTATTGCTCGCCCCGCGCTTCGGGCACTGGTGGCAGCTGATCTGACAACTTTGGAACAACTAACCACGATGACGGAAGACGAGTTGTTCCAACTTCATGGAATGGGGACAAAGGCAATCGAAACCCTCCGAGTTGGATTACGAGCGCAAGGACTCGATTTCCGAGCCGAGTAGCCGAGTCGGGTGCGTGCTTGCCACGCTACATCGACTGAGAAAGATGCGGCGTGTCATGACTCTTTTTCGGATGGCGATTTGCTAAACCATCTTGAACGGGACATCCAAAACTTGCTGACGAGAGTGGCGGGATCGACCACGCTTTGAACTCGGGTGACACTCACGCGACGATCTTTCACAGGCCAGCAGGCGACGCGCTTGATCGACGTTGATCCAATGCTGGCCAAAGTTCGTGACTTGCAGGCACCTGAATACCTGGACGGTCGATCCGGGTGCCGGTACTGAGAGGTGCCGGTACATCAGAGGTGCCGGTACATCAGAGATGTTTAACAAAGCTGCAATGATGCCGTGTTCAACAGATCGAATGCAATCGAGGGCGCGTCGGGTTGTTGGTACGCACCGACTGCGATCGATTTGCGCGAAGGTTGCAGGACAGCGATCCGGTTGGCGATGAGCGATCCGATCCCGGCGACAGGAACGAATTGGCTGCGTCGCCGGAGTTCGCCGAACCGGGTGAACCACTCTGGGCTCTAAAAGGTGTCGGACACCTTTTTCGCCCCATCAAATGTCCAGCTCGGTTCAGCTTCCGCAAAGACTTTTAACTCCAGTCCGCCACCGGCTCCGACAACGAGAATGCGACCGTGGCTGCCAACACGCTCGGTCAGCAACAGCGTTGCCATTCGCTGCATGTCCGCAAATCCAGGCACCGCTCGTCCCGGCGATTCAGCGTACTGGGCGACCGCCTTCGGATCGTGAAATGCCGCTTTTTGCAATTCGTTGCTAGACGCCATGCGTATTTCGTTTCGCCTTCAGTGAGATGCCTTTGGCTTTGAGTCGTTTGTGACAATCGGCGCTCAGCGAAGCGAGGGTCACTTCGCCAAGTCGCTGCAGCAGTCGTTGCTCGGCTTCGTCAAACGCCTTGCCCAGTGCCGCGTTCACGGATTGCTCCACCAGACAACCGGGCGATTCGGTGCGATTGCCGATTGCCAACAGCGACGGGCTGCCGACCGCCTCGTAGATGTCCAGCAACGTGACTTCGGCAAGATCGCACGCCACCGTCCAACCGCCGCCGTGCCCCTTCTCGCTATGCACGTAGCCCTGCTCACGCAGTCCGGCCATCAACCGACGCACGACAACTGGATTGGTGTCCATCATCTTCGACAGATCTTCGGACGTGACCGGTTCTTCCAACTCCGCCATGTGCAGCAAGATGTGCAGCACACCGGAAAAGCTATTCGACGTATAGGCAAAAGGGGTGGTCTTCAAAAAGCATCGCGGCGAGACGAATTGGAACGGCCGCGAATCAACGATTCGTATTTGCGTTTGCTTTTCCATGGAGTCGCTCATGCGACTAATCATGGTCGCGGATCAGTTGTCGCCGACGTTCATGGTACCGCTGTTTCGCGTTGTTGTATTGGTCTGCCTTGGCGCAGGTATGGATGATTCCCCATACCGACATGCAAACAAAGATGAGTCCGAACAACGCCATCGGAGGGAACGCGATTCCGGCACCGACGGTCCAGAAGATTCCGAAGACTGCCACGAATCCTCCCATGACAGTGGCTGTCCCCTTGTCGGGAACGCTATGGGTGCCATTCTTGTTTGTCGACATGTATTCCAGTCGCTCTTGTTCCCACTCGCGGTCGAGCCGGTCGATTTCGGAATCACCTTTGAGTTTCGCAACATCCCGGACGAGCGTGTCGGTGGTCTGTTTGATTTCCTCGAGCAGTTCGGTGGAGTAGCTGCTGCCGGTATGGTGGATCGCCAGATGAGCGTTGCAATAGCCGCAGGTGACAAATTTGGCCGACTTGCGAACCTCGATCGGTGCACCGCAGTGGTTGCAGCAAAGTGAGAGAAGTTTCATCAGTGTGTGCTAAACCCACAAATCGGCGTCAAGGTTTCGGTAGCTGATCGCTTCGGCGAGATGTTCTTCGCCAATTATCCCACTGCCGGCGATATCAGCGATCGTTCGAGCGACCCGCAAGATCTTGTCGTGTGCTCGGGCGGAAAGGCCGAGCGATTCGACTCCGGCGCGCAGCAATTGAACACTGGCGGGTTCGAGTTCACAGTATTGTCTCACTTGGCGACTGGTCATCTGAGCATTGTAGCGAACCGGGCTGTCGCGGAACCGTTCCGCCTGTGCTTCCCGGGCACGAACCACGTTTTCGCGCATCATCGCGCTGCTTTCGCTGGATGCCGATTTCGCCGAGAGTTCTTCAAACGGAACCGCGGGGACTTCGATGTGAATGTCGATACGATCGAGTAAGGGGCCAGAAATCTTTCCCATGTACCGCTCAATTTGGGGCGGGGTACAGTTACAACTGCGTCGCGGGTCACTGCGATACCCGCAAGGGCAGGGGTTGGCCGCAGCGATCAGCATGAAGTCGGCGGGGAACGTGGTGCTGCGGAGTGCTCGGGAGATGGTGACGATGCCGTCCTCGAGCGGTTGCCGCATGACCTCGAGTGTTTTGCGATTGAACTCGGGGAGTTCGTCGAGGAAAAGAATGCCGTTGTGTGCTTTGCTGATTTCACCGGGCGAGGGTGGGCTGCCTCCTCCGACGAGTCCTGCGTCGCTGATCGTGTGGTGCGGGCATCGAAAAGGGCGTTTGGCGATGAGAGGTTGCTTGGAGGGGAGTTGACCGACGGCACTGTAGATCCGTGTCGTCTCGATTGATTCGGCGGGAACGAGTTGCGGCAAGATTGTCGGGATGCGTTTAGCGAGCATCGTTTTGCCCGACCCTGGGGGACCGATCATCAAGAGATTGTGGCGGCCGGCGGCGGCGAGGGTCATGGCTCGTTTGGCCATTTCTTGTCCGCGGACATCGGAAAAGTCGACGTCGTATTCACTGAATCGTTCGAACAGTTCGTCAATGCGGCTCGGGACGGCGGGGATTTCGACTTCGCCGCCGAGGAACGCAACGCACTGCGCCAGCGAGTCGACCGCGATCACCTCGATGTCTTCCACCACGGCGGCTTCGGGGGCGTTTTCGGAAGGGACGATCAGCCCTTTGAGCGATTTGTCTTTGGCCGCCTCGATCGCGATCGAGAGGACGCCTTTGATCGGTCGGGTAATTCCTTCGAGTGCGAGTTCGCCGACGACGGCGTAGTCCTCGAGCCGTTCGGCGTCGAGTTGCCCGCTGCCGGCGAGCACTCCCAACGCGACGGGGAGGTCGAACGAGGGTGCTTGTTTGGGAAGGTCGCCCGGGGCGAGATTGATGACGACTCGGTCTTGAGGGCGAATGAATCCGCTGTTGACGATCGCCCGTTCGACTCGGTGGGTGGATTCTTTGACGGCCGTATCGGGCAGCCCGACCAGGATGGTTTTGGGCATTGCCGCCGGTGAGATATCGACTTCGACATCCACCGCCATCGCTTCAATTCCGAGCAACGTGAAGGTCTTCAAACGTGCCAGCATTCGGTCGTTTCCCCAGCCTCGAGCGGCGTGCGAGTCGGTCGCCCCAGTGTACCGACGTTACCCCATCCATCGTGACGCCGAGCAAAACCCAATGCAACCGGGGAGAATTCTTCGCGTTGTTGCGTCGGATGGCTCAGCTCATGCGAGTGATGGCGAGGAGGCAAGCCGTTGCGATTAAAAAGAGGGCGAGTTAGTCTTGGCTTTCGCTCTGGAGAACGAATTTCGCGAAATTTAACCGGAGTGACCACACTGAGCGAAATGAATAGGAGCAAGAGAATGTTGAGTCGCGGGCATGGACTATCATTGGTCGTTTGGTTGTATCTGATCTTCTTGGGATGGTCACCATTTGTCGAAGCAGATGATCCATGGGCAGACTCGACTGGAAAATTCACCACGCAAGCAACGTTTGTGAAATTGGTAGGCGAAGATGTCGTGCTTCGAACACCCAATCGAGACTTGACTGTACCAATGGAAAGACTCGGGGCCGAGAGTCGTGCACGGGCGAAACGCTATCACAAACGGTCGCTCGAGATTCGAGAACTCGCCACAGGCGAACAGTTGACTGATCCTCCGGACGCTTTGAAACGCTACGATCGATGGGAGTTGAGCTTCAAATCATTGAACGGTATTGCGGATTTAGCGAACACGCTCGACTACTTCGGTTTTCAGCTAGCTGCAATGGGAGGCAAACGAAAAGGTATCGACTACATTTTTGATCTTCGTTTTCCTCGTCCGTCGACGTCAGTGCTTCGTGATCCTTCACAAGAGAAACGCATGTACTTCGCACTTCTAAAAAAGGGGCCGTTGCTTTCTGCCGCGAAAGAGTTGTTCGCGCGTACTCGCCTGGACGTACAAGGACGCACTCTGTTGCTGATAGTTCCTGAGAAAGTGGAGATCCTACTCGCCAATTTAGAAAACCAATATTGCACGACGCATGCATTGGGCGGGACAGAGAACGTCGCAAGGTGCCGATTCATGTTTGGAAAACGTGAGCATCCATTCGATGTATGGATCAATGAGGTTACGTTGAATGATCAGTGAGATGCCAATAGATACACTGTAGGTGATGAAATAGAGTGCTGATGTATTCCTGTGTATGGTGGTCATTGGCCTCTGCGACATTACCGATCGGGAATACTCGTCCGAGGAGAGCATCAATCGGTACGATAGTCGCAAGACGGTTCCCTGATCTCAGAGCGATCCATCGAAGTTAAGTTCGCCGTCCACTTCGCTCTCGATACTGGGTGACCGGTTGGGCGTGCCGGGTTCGGGAAGCGATTCTGAGGCGTCGGGAACGAGGTAGTCTTGTAGTGTAGGCTCGCGACTCGATGTCGCGGGGTTGGTTGGCTCGTATTGGTCAGGTTCGACGAGGTCATCGGGACGCAGAGGATCGTTGGACAGTCGCATCCATCCGACGCTGCCCGGTGGGATCATGGTATTGATCGCCGCAGGCATTGGTTGGGCGGTGACGAGTGGTGGGTTTTGGCAGGCACGGTTGCAGCCTTCGCATCGGGAACAGGTGCGGCTGGCTCGCCAAAACATCAGTTCGTCCAAACAGGACCGAGACGAAACAAAGATGCGATCGCCAGGTTGCAATTGGTAGTTCGACGACGTGTTGCCGAGCTGCACGATCTCGCGATAGCAAACCGGCAACGTCACTCGACAATTACAGGGGTCAGTCGGGCGGGCGAGCAGGATCTTGCACGGGTTCGAGCTGCTGGTCAGACCGCCGGCGGTCACGATCGCGTCGAGAACAGTTTCATAACCCGACAGCGGGTACGCTCCGGGCGCGTTGACCTCGCCGAGGACGTAGTAGCGGTGGACCGGTTCGAGCATCCTGACATTGATCGCGATCGCATCACAGTTCGCGGGCAGGGTGTCCGAGTCGATTACGCTGCGGTCTTCATCGCTAGCAAACTGTTTGCAGGATTGCCGTTGTTGTTGCAGTTGATAGGCGATCTGCTGTTCGATCAGCGACTCGGCTTGTTCGAGGCTTTGTCCGGCCACAACGACGCGGCCGTATGGTCCGAGGTCCACGGTTCCGTCGGCCAGCACGACTTGATCGGCAGGCAATCGCAGATCGCGTTCCAGGTTGACCGGTTCGATCAGCAGGGCATCGCCCGGTTCGATCGCGTGCGGAGGTAGAACGGACTTCGCATTTTCGCGAGGCAGCCCGGCGGGGATACGTGACGCGTCAAGGACCGCTTCTGCCTCGCGGGTTAACGTCGAGTTGGACGGATAGAGCGAAAGACCCAGCGTGCTGCATCCGCTCAGCAAAACGCAGAGCAGCGACAGCCCAACCGAATGCAGTATTGATGGCTGGGAGTGCAGAACATTGTCGCCCGTGTAATTCATCGTATCCCCTGTTTCCATGAAATCGCTCTCATGAGAACAATCGGCTCAACTCGGTCGAGGAGCATGGGGCATTCATTTGCCCCGATGCGATCGGTAGGATCGTTACAACCGGGCGGACTGATAAACCGGGTTTCCGGTGGGGCGATGCCTGGGGTTATTTTCCGTCGATCCCATCGATGGCACCGGCGGTGACTCCGGTGACCATCAATCGTTGTCCTTCCCGCAGCAAGAAGCGAGCCGCCTCCTCTCGGAAGGTCTGGACCGGTTGCAGGCGTACGATCGGGTCTTGCAGTGTGCCGACGATGTTGACGACCAAAGTGCGATCACGCAGGAGTTCAGAGATGTCGAGAATCGCTGATGACGGCAGCAGCGATCTGAGGGCGTACTGCTGAGCGATTTGCGTTAGGTTGACTGCGATATCGCGGTAGTCTCCGGTTGCAACGAGTGCGTTCAAATCCATTCGTTTGCTGCGTAGGAAAACCTTGCCGTCCGCTCTGACGAGTGCGGAGTCTGAGCCGACCCAGAACTCATCGATGGTCACGGCGCCGCGTCCGATGACGCCTTTCGCCTCGCCGGCGTCAAATCTCTGGTTCACCAGTGAGATCGGGCCGAGAAAGCGAGAGATCCCGAGCAGACCTGGGATCGCCGCACCCCGAGTTTGCCCCAACGTGAAGCGGAACCGGCCGTTGAGGTCGTCGATGCTTTCGATGGATTTGCCGCTAAGAGTTAAGTCACCGGTGATTTCGCCTTGGGCGACCGATGTGGACTGTCCGAGTTGTTGAATTAGGCGAACAAAGTCCACGCGGCGGGTGCGCCAGCGACTTTCAAGGTCGATGCCTTTTCCGCCGCGTCGGGTCGACGCGAGCGAAAGTTCGCCCTCGACCTGGCCTCCACCTTGGCTCGACCGGACGGCAGGAAAACGAACGTTCCAGTTTTGTCGCGAGACGTCGGCATCGGCCGCCAAACTGCTGTGGGCGTCCCCGAGCGGCAGGCCATAAAGAACGAGGTCACGCCCGTCCGTGGACCCGCGAACGCGAATGGAGTTAGGGTACCCAGAAATGGTTGTCGACGCGGAGGCGCGACCCTGGAAGTTGGTTGCGATGTCTCCGAGAAACCACATCCCGCGTGAAAGGTCGATGCGGCTCGCCGTTGCTCGAAGATCGATGCGTGGCCGTGGGATGTTGCCCTCGTCAAAAAGGAACACACGTCCTTTGATGCGAACGGTCCCGCCCGCGTAGTCGCCGTAGAGGGAAGTAATGTCCAATCTGTTTTGCGTAACACGACCGGTTAGGTTCAGCGAACGAGAGAGCAAATTCGAGCGATGGTTGAGTTGAGCTAGTTGCAATTTCAGTTCGGTGGTCGGGAGCGTCCTATTGGAACCGTTGGAAAGGTTCCAGTCGTGTATTTGCACGATCCCGGATGCCGAGCCTGTTAACTCAGTACGCGTGCGGGTGGCGATCTCGTACATCCGGTCGAGAGATAGTTTGCTGAATTGAAGCTTCGTCGCCGAAAATCTTGCCGGGAGATCGGACCATTGGTCGTCCGCGAGTGCCGTCGCGTTTGATTCGATCGCGACCGTTCCGTCGAAGATTTTTCCTCGGACACGAAGCGAGATATCGCCCGAATCGGCCGACGCGGTGCCTTGCAGGTCACCCACGTTGGCCTCGCCTAACGAGATGTTCGAGACGGAGAATGTCAGTTGACCTTGATGCCGAGACGGTTGCTCGAGTGCATCGATTGGTACCTGCCATTGGAGGTCGGCATCGAAGCCGGCTGTCGCGGGGACGCTGCGTCCGGCGAGGTTGAGTTCGACACGCGGATGGAGGCCCTGGATGTCGACCTGGGCGGACAGCAATCCTTCGTTGTTGAGTGGGACCGTCGCCTTACCACTCACGCTGCCTTCAAAAAGAGTTGCGTCAATGTTCTCGATCTCGAGCGATTCGCCGCTGAGTGTGTATTCCGATCGCAGTGATCCGATGCGGAATGATTTTGGCAAATTTTGAATGTCACGAACGGGAGTGATGTTGAAGCGATCGGGGGTGAGTTCAATGTTGTGTTCGATGGTCCCCAGATCCACTCCCGCGATCTGCAATCGAGGTGAGGCGATGGTCCCGTCGAGGTTCCAAGTCGAGTTCTCAAGTCGTTGGCTGAGTTGCCCTCGAGCGTTGATGCGGAAGTCGACTTTGCCGGCAACGAGTGGAGTGGCGTTTTCGGCTTGTTGCGTGATCAGCATTTCGGCGAGCTGACCGACAGGGACGTCATCACCCAAGAGTCGAACTGTGAAGTCGCCCGTGCCACGCAGCGGAAGACTGGCGTTCCCCGACAATCGAATCGACTCGTTTGCGGAGGTGTTCTCC
>JBICHZ010000176.1:0-10379 GCA_043101355.1 Rhodopirellula sp. JB044 | reverse complement strand
TCTTTGACAAAGTTCTGGAAGACGGAATCCTGAAAGATCGACTTTTTCACAGCAGCTCTCCATAGCCAGCGAGTTATTGTTCGCCAGCATGTTAAACTGCGTCGTCAAAATAAGTTAGGCCAATGTTGGAAGCCCTGGTCTCGGCGACTTCGGCTACGGCTACGGGTACCAACGAAGCCTTGACGACTCCAGCTACGGGGGCTTCCTGGAACGTTCTTTAAAATCCTTTGGGACGTTTCATATGGGAATTGGGCGTTCGGAACACGTACGGTTCCCAGATCGTGCGGACCTTTTCCCATTCGCTCAGCGTTCTTGTTGGATACCAACCGGGATAGCCGTACTTCTTGAAATCGTATTCGTCTCGATGGATTTTGATCCACTGAGCGACTGTCGGTTGAGGACACGACTTGGGGAAAACACCGACGGCCCGGAAATTATCACTGACACCTTGATCATGAATGACGTTTTCTCGCCAACTCGCCAGTTCCGCGAGCAACTCTTCCTTCACATCGGCGTACTCCGGGTCGTCAGCCACGTTGTTAATCTCGTGCGGATCGCTGCGTAGATCAAACAGTTCCACCTCCGGTTTGCTCGCCGCCATGAAGCGTTCCTGTGCTGCGGTGAGTTGCCCCTTCATGTGCAGAATGTTCAGTTCCGCCATCATCGGGTACGTACCTTCCTTGTAGCTGCTGTACTGGCAATAGGCTCGCTCGGGCATCAGATTGAGGATTAACTTAAAGTCCTTCGATCGGACCGACCTCATCGCGTCGTGTGTATCGCCCATGCGATCGCGGGCGGCGAAGAGATACTCGCGTTTGGCAACCTCATCGCCCAGCAAGCTATGCCCATGCAACGGTACCGGTGGTTTGATCCCTGCCACATCCAATACCGTCGCGCAGATATCGAGCGAAGACACGAGATCGTCATTCACGCCGCCCGCCTCGACCTTGCCCGGCCAACGCAGGATCATTGGAATGCGAAGACCCCCGTCATACAGAAATTGTTTTCCCCGGACGTGACACCTTCCGTGGTCACCGATGAAGAACACCAACGTGTTGTCAGCGAGACCTTCGTCGTCGAGTCGTTGAAGCAACTTGCCGATCTTTCGATCGACGATCTGCATCGACTCCAGCCCGTTAGCCCAGTCTCGTCGAACAAAAGGTGTGTCCGGGTAATACGGAGGGAGTTCAACGTCTTCGATCGCGATCGGACGTTCGGGATCGCGATGGAAATCGCGGTGAGTTTCCATGAACGTGATGCGTGCGAAGAACGGTTGGCCGGGGGCGCGTTCCGACCAATCTTTGCCCATGAACAGTTCGCCTCTCTTGTCAGGCAGAAAATTGCAATCGACCTTGCTGCTCAAAAGAGCAGTGAAGTAGCCCGCGTCGGCAAACAGATGCGGGATCGGTTTGATGCCGTTGGGAAGCGGTTTCTTCACGTACTCGCGGTGGTTCTCGGCACCGATGTAGTTTTGATGGAATCCCGTCATCATCGCCGAACGCGATGTTGAACAAACCGGCGACGTTGTGAAGGCGTGGTCGTAGCGAATCCCTTCTGCGGCGAGTTGGTCGACGTTGGGCGTGTGAATCCCGGCAGTCCCATAACAGGATAGATCGGGCGACCAATCCTCGATCGTGATCCAGAGGATGTTGGGACGCGGATCCGGTTCGGAGTTTGCCGAGTCAGATGCCGCGAGAGAATTCGGGACGACGCCCCAACTTGCTAAAAAAAATGTGGCAGCCGCAACCAAACCACGATACTGTAAACCCACCACCTACGCTCCTTTGAGATAGCCTGCACTCGCCGCAGATCCACCAAACGAAGACCTCGGCGCAGATGCTCATTGCCGCGATTTAGAAACCAATCGAACGCGGCATTATAGCTGTGGTGATTTCACATCACTCGCCGAACGAGCGTTCATTTTCTGCGGATTTGCGTCGGCGGGGCGGCAGCGAATTTTGGCTATTTGTCGACGTAAACGCCACGACATTGCAGCGTGATCGTGTTGACAGCGTCATCAAAAGTTGCCATCCCGACAGCGACGATTCGGTCGCCTTCGGAAACGCCGAGCAGTTTGCGAGCATCGGTAGGCAGAATCGTTCCCGCCTCATCGACCATATTCACGATCGCTTTCGGAGCGTTCGCAGCGCGACGTTTACAGAACGGGCAATTGTCTTCGTGATCCGGATCGTCGGCGCCGTGACCTTCCGCAGGCAGTTCACTCAGCATGAATGTTGCCTGATCTTCCTGAAACGCTTGAAAATCTCCGGCATCGATGCGTCCGGTCAACGTGACCTCTTGGGAACCAACACTGACCTCCTCGGATTCCTCCGAAGGGGCAAAGGTCTCCGCGACTTCCGTTAGCGAGATCGCCGTTTCCGGTTTGTCCGCGAGCAACAAATCGCTCTGGACTTCCGCCACGGACGCTGTCTCCGCCGATTCGGATCCGCAACCCGGCAAGACAATCGCGGCGGACAAAACGGAAAGTGCGGTGGCACACGCGATACGATTTCGGACACGATCGAAAATCGGCAAATTTGCAATCACGGACATAGGATCGAGCTTTGCGGGAGTGAGGCGGGCGGCTTGGCGAAGGTGCATCAAAAAGAAGGTGCATCAGAAACAGGTGCCTCATTCAACGAGAGGCTGTTGCCGATCAAGTGCTACGTCCACGCCACGCAATTTGTTTGCCGGTAAGATGATTAAAAAATGCAGTCCACTGCAACACCAGGAAGACGACAATCGAGACCGGGTGCAATATCGCCCCGATAATGCTCTGGCGGAACCGTTTCGCCGCAACCCACCGCGGCATATGACTCAGCACAATCGCCGCGACACTGAGGATCAACGCGACGTTCACTGAACGGGCGGACGCGGAATCTTGTCCGATTGTCATCGCGTAGACAATCACCACGTAAGGCAAAAGGTTGCCACCGCCGAGCAAGACCGTGAACGGCACCAACAAGCGAACGTTCGCGATACCCTCGGTCGCATTTTTAAGGAGTCCCCGGACGACTTCGCCGGCACTGGTGTACATCCGACACGAGGCCACATCGGTACCGTCCACGCAATCGGTCATCATCCCATGGTGACGATACGCTTTCGGCAATTTGATGCCGTCGTGGCGTGAGGATCGGATGGCTTCGTGCGTTCCGGACCGCCGGTACGATTCCCGGTCGGTGAAGAACAGTTGGCCGCACCCGGATGCGAACGCGGGGCTCGCACTCGATCGCATCCTTTGGAACGGCAGATAGCAAAGCAAGATGTAGTGCATCATCGGGATCAGCAGCTTTTCGAGCAGCGTGCCGGTTTCCTGGTGCGGGAACGCGCTGAGCAAACCGAGCGACTCGCCGACGTAGCCCGACCCAGAATTCCCTTCGTCAAACCCACGGTTCAGTTCCATCCGAATCGAACCGTCACGCACGGCTTTGGTCGATTGAGCCTTTCTTCGGGCGAGCTGCTGGAGTGCGGTCGGGCGCAGTCGCACATCGGCATCAAGAAACAGCAACAAATCATGCTTTGCCGCTTCGGCGAGTTGATAACACGCGTGTTGTTTTCCGTTCCATCCTTCCGGCAGCCCTCGACCTTGGATCAGCCGAACTCGCGTGTCCGCGTCACTCAATTCGCGAACAATTTGCGCCGTATCGTCCTCGGAGTCGTCATCGAGAACGACCACCTCGAGGTCCGCACCGGTGTTCTCCAAGATCGACTCCACCGATTGGCGAATCCCGGCCGCTTCGTTTCGTGCAGGAATGAGGACCGAGACCGACGGTTGTTCGTCGACGGGGTTCAGTTGGCCACCCCGCCACCGCGTGAACAACGGAAGATTGTTGGCGAACATCATCGACGCAACCAAAGCGAGCACAAAGGCCATCGCCGGAAACACACACAGCATCAAAAGGGACAACCAGTCATTCATTGTTGCCCTCCTCGAACTGGTGCCCATGCGACGCGTCGAAGCGTCGAAACCTCAGCCACGACTTCATCCGCCGCGACCAGTCGTAGACTCCTGAGACGCCTTGCTTTCCTCGCAACAGATTCTGAAACGGTTCCGATGATCGGGCGATCACTCTCGCCGCGAGATGCGTTTGGTTTTCGCGCAAACGCCGCGTCAGATCTTCGCCCCACTGCGATTTACTGCGATCGGGAAATTCCGCCAAGGAAACCGTTTCGCCGAATCGGATCAAACACTCGGGCAGTCGCTCTTCCCAGAAGACGTATTCGAGCGACATCGGGATCACCAACGCGTCTTTGGCCTTCGCACAAAGGTGAGCGAGTCCGGGCATCAAATCGGCCTCGTGATCTCGCGGGTCCGCAAATCGTCCTTCAGGAGTCAGCCACAACGCCGTTGCCGGACGGCGAAAGAGCTCTGCGGTGGTGCGCAGAAACGCCGCGGCGCCCGTTGCGGAGTGCAATTCGACACCGAAAAAGCCGAGCTTTTCGAACACCTTGTATTTCTGCAACGCCTCCGCATCGATCGGGGCGTACAGTTGCCGTGGATGAAAGAGACGTTGGTTGATGAAGTGCGCGAGCAACGGGTCCCACCACGACGGATGATTACAGTAAACGATAACGGGCAAATCGGGATCGCCGGAGATTTCTGTCGGAAGCGGTGCCTTTTCGTAAGCGATCGCGTGAAAGTGCCGTTTCAGGTAGGTATCCAAAAAGCGATGAAAGCCGTTTTGAAACCACTTGGCCGGCGGGGCGATGACGTCGCGTTGGGTTCGTGATTCGCGACGCGATGCGGCTGAATGGGTTCCCGCATTCACGCACGCGGCCCTGCGGCAACGGACAAACGCCCCTCACGGGCATCGTCGTCGAGTGAATCGGCGGCTATCCAACCGCTCATCAAAACCATCGGCATGCCCGGCCCCGGATGAGCGGCACCGCCGGCGAGATACAAACCACGAATGTCTTTGCGGCGGTTCCCCGGTTTGAACGCACCGGTGAATTTCCCGTGACTGGCCAAGCCGTAAATCGCACCGTTGAGAACCCGGTATCGGTTGTGGATCCCCTCCGGCGTCAACGAATCCTCCGTTACGATCGCATCGCGAAGGCCTTCCATTCCAGCGGTCCGTTCGAGTTTGTCGAGAATCACCTCGCGGTACTCCGGCAGCATCATCTTCCAATCGTGATGCGGACGCAAATACGGCGTGTGGACGAGGATGTACAACGCCTCTCCACCCTCCGGTGCAACGGCTGGTTCCGATACCGAGGGGGCGCAAACGTATGCGGTCGGATCGGGAGCCGGTTCACCTCGTTTGTAGATCGCATCGAACTCGGCTTCGGGATCTTTGGAAAAGATAAAATTATGATGCAGCAGTTGTTCGTATTTTCGGTTCAACCCCAGATACAAGACCACGCCGCTGCATGCCGGGACGTGTTGGTTCTTCTTCTCGAACGTTTTCGACTCCTTCGTCCCGCCCAACAGTTCGCGATAAGTACGCACCGCATCACAGTTGCTGACCACAGCGTCGCAGTCAATCGACTCTCCGCCCGCCGTGGTAACGCCCGTGACTCCGGTAGCGTCCGTGTTGATGCGCAACACGTCCGTCCCGGGGCGGAAATCGACACCTAATTCTGTTCCGAGTTTGATCAAGGCTTCCGGCACGGCCCGGGTGCCGCCGATCGGGTACCAGATGCCTTCTTCGGTTTGCATGTGGGCGATCCCGCAGAGCACCGCCGGCGACGCATACGGCGACGAACCGACGTACTGCGTGAAGTGATCCATCATTTGCGAAACACGGTGTTCGGGCACGTGAGACCGGACCACCGACGCGACGCTGCGTCCCATCCGCAGCGACATCACGTCTTTGAGCACCGCCGCCGAGAACGCCCCGCCAACTTCCATCGTGTCGGCGAGCCCACCGATCGAACGCCAAAAAAAGAAGCGATCCGAGACCCCGTGCAGTTGCTCGCTGACACGCAAGAATTTCTCGTAACCCGCACCTGCCGAATCGCCACCGGTAAAGTCGCGCAGGTGTCGCTTCATCGCATCCACGTCGGCGACCAAATCGAGCACCGAGTTATCGTTCGTTCCCGATTCCTTGGATCCTTCGAAGAAACATCGCCACTGCGGGTCGAGAGGAACGATTTCGAGATAATCGTTCATGTCGCGATCGGCTTCCGCGAAGACGCGGCGCAGGACGCTCGGCAGCGTCAAAATCGTCGGCCCCATGTCAAACCGATAGCCGTCGGTTTCGTACACGGCCGCTTTCCCGCCGAGCCAATCGTTTTTGTCACACAGAGTTACCTGGTGTCCACGTGCCGCCAACACGCACGCGGACGACAAACCTGCGAGCCCACCACCGACGACCACCACCTTTTGTGGGTCACTCGTGCGATTCGATGATTGGGACGTAGAAGCGATCATGGTTGCCAATGGTATCGAAGGAAAGACGAGACGGGGCACTCCGTGGTTTTAATCAACGGCGTCGTCGTGCGGCAGTGGTCAGCCGACGGAGCGCTTCAATTCGATCGCGAAACCCGCCGCCGTGGTTGAGTTGTAGGACACCGGTCAACAATTCCGCGTCGGCATCGTTACGCTCTGACAAGTGCGGCGTGACCCGACCGCGACGCGTTGAGATCGAACGAACATTCGTCATCTCCAGCAAACCTTCCGGACCACGGGTCACCCCGAATCCGCTCTTGCCTCGCCCACCGAACGGTAATCGCGGGTCGGCTGTTGGTGCCACCATGTCATTCACCGTGACCGAACCAACCTGCAATCGCGATGCCAACCGTTTCGCATGATCGTTGGGACCAAACACCGAGGCGGCGAGCCGGTAGGGACAATCATTGACAACCTTGGCCGCTGCCTCGTCGTTGGCGACCGGTATCAACGAAATCACCGGGGCAAACACGTCGCATTCTAAGATCGGATGCGAGGGCGGGACATGCGACAGCACAACCGGAGCCATCGCGCCCGTGTCACGCAGTTTACCTTCATCAAACTTTCCGATTTCGTCGACCGCGCCGCTACGGAGAGCGGACGCAATTTCGTCAGCCACGGTCGACCGTGCCGATGGGTGAACGATGACCGGCCGAACCGTCCGGAGGCGATCGATCAAGCGAGCGATCCATCCGGGATCCTGCTCAGAACTAGATTGTGTCCTCAGAGGCGACTGCGACTGCAAAAACACAGCACGGCGGGGCCCGATGCAGGTCGCGCCGCTGTTGAACATCAACCCGAACTCGATCGCCGACACGACCCGCTGGGAATCGGCACCGGGCAATACCACGACGGCGTCGCATCCGGAGAGTTCCATGATGGTCGGCGTGAGCGACTCGGCAGCTTGGCGGAGGACTTTGCGGCCTGTCTGCGCGGATCCGGTCAGCACGATCAGGTCGACTCCTTGGTCAATCGCCGAAACGGCCGCCTCGGTGGAACTGTCGAGGACGGCGATGACTTCGCGGGGCACTCCGGCGGCGTAAAACGCATCCACCATGAGTTCGGTCACCGATTCGCTGCCCTCAGCGGGCTTGATCGACACGCAATTTCCCGCCGCGAGGGCCTGAGCCGTTTGGACGCCGGTCAAAAAAAGGGGGTAATTCCACGTCCCGAGAATCAACACACGTCCGCGAGGAACCCGCTGCACCACGCTGCGAACACCCCACATCCAGACCGGCCGGCCCGACAATCCCACGCGTCGATCGGCCAGCACGCGAGCCCCGTGGCGGGCGATCCACCCTAAAGCATCACACAAGGGGATCAGCTCCGATGCGACGGTTTCAATTTCCTCTCTTCGTTGGTCACTGCGCGCCGCAGAGACTAAAAGATCGGCACAACGTGCCACTTCCTGTCTCACTTTACCGATGATTCGGCACCGTTCCGCGTGGGACCGCATAGCCCACAACGCCAGTTCGTGATAATTTGTCGCGGCAGTCAATTCGTCCTCATCAGGTTGGGAAGCCGGGTGACAGTTCATCCTACCAGTCAAGCCAGTTTGAAGTGAGTCTCCGCAACCAACTGTTGCCGGGAGTGATCGGTGGGTCCCCCGCCATGCGCGAAGTCGACCGAGTGACCCGGAAGGTCGCCGTCAGCAACGCGTCTGTGCTGATCCTGGGGGAAACCGGGACCGGGAAGGAACTGGTGGCGTCGGCAATCCATCAACTGAGCCATCGCAGCGGCGGCCCGTTCGTCAAAGTCAACTGTGGCGCGCTGAGCGAAAGCCTGCTCGAGAGCGAACTGTTTGGACACGTGCGTGGTTCGTTCACCGGTGCGATCGCGAACCGAGCCGGTCGATTCGAAGCGGCCGACGGTGGTTCGATCTTTCTCGATGAAATCAACTCCACCACGATGACCCTACAGGTCAAACTGCTCCGTGTGCTGCAGGAAAAGGAATTCGAACGCGTCGGTGACACGACCACCCATCATACCGATGCCCGCGTGATCGCCGCGAGCAACCGGGACCTGATGCGCCAGGTCCACAATGATCGCTTTCGTGAAGACCTTTATTGGCGGTTGAACGTCGTGCCGATCGAGATCCCGGCTCTGCGGCATCGACGCGAAGACATTCCCTCGCTGGTTTCGTTCTTCCTGGACTACTACAACGACATCAACGATCGCTACGTGACTCACATCGATCCGGACGTGATGCTCGCCCTGCAAGAGTATCACTGGCCCGGCAACGTCCGCGAACTGCAGAACTATGTCGAACGCGCGGTGGTGATGAGCGACACGGACGAATTGACGTTGGACCTGCTGCCGACCTGCGTGACCAGCGGCGAACCGTTGATCAACGAGTTCGGTGGTTCGTACCCCGGCGTCGAAGGAGGGCATGGCATGCTAGAAAGCGTCCCCGGTGCGGGCGTTTCCGCGATCGACCAACCGGGAATTCCACCCGCAGCCTCTGCAATGTCGGGTGGCGGAATGTCAGGAACGCTTCGTACGCATGATCCGAACGCACCCGCCGTCAGCCCCGCTGCGTACGCGGATCGGATGGATGTGAAAACACTCACGCGGTTTGTCGTCTCACGCGGTCTCGCCGAGGCGGACGAGGACGACAATGTCCACGAGTGCGTGGTCGATCAGGTCGAGAAAGAGCTGATCGCTCAAGTGCTCGCGCAGTGCGGCGGCGTGCAAACGAAAGCCGCCGCGAGATTGGGGATGAACCGCAACACGCTGTACAAAAAAATCAAACAGTACGAGTTGGGTTAGCGTCTTCAACCGAGTCGCGCAGTCTTTCAAAGACTCGAATCCATGCAGTCGCCGCGTCTCGGAGATCCGCGGGGACTGTCGCACCAAAAAACAAAACACAGCCAATCACACGCTTCTCGTGTCTGCTGCTTAGCGTTTTGGAAAAACCCTGGTGCGTGAGTTGGCTATTTCTTCCGCAACTCAGCCGCCTCGGCTTCTAGCTTCGCGATTTCGTTTTCCAAATCCGCTAGCTCTTGTGGATCGTCGGCCTGCTCTTTCGAGCCCGCCAGACGGGGACGCAACGTTTGCAGTTTTTTGTTGATCACGTCCAAACGCTTCTTTGCTTTCTTATCCATGCCGCCTTCAATACCGTTGTCGGAACACTGAGGTTGTACTTGCGATGCGAGATCCAGGCGATTGGTGCCGCACCGCGCCGATTCGCTGTTTAGAATTCCAACAAGGCTATCACAAAATGGACGACCAAAACATACAGCGTCGCCCACAATACCGTCGCCGTGATGCTGTGACTGACGTCGTTGGCGGATTGTTTGGGCGTGATCCCTTGATGGTACGCGATCCCCGCTGTCCCGAATCCGCAAAGCGTGTTTTTCAGGACAACCCATCCCCAACCTTTGCCCAGCAAAAACCATCCGAGCACCGGTAGGCTGGAACCCCACGCCGCATTGCCCTGCGGGTCCGGCGGTAACGTCAGGTTGCGGAAAAAGTGCTGCGTCCAAAAGTGAATCCCAATCTCCGGATAGCAAACCACGAATGTCATCCGGCTGATCCAGTGCGACGCGGTGAACGCGAGCCATTCCAAAATCGGAGTCGCGATCAAAAACGCCCCCATGATCGGCACGAGCAAGTAAGCCGCTCTGCGAATTCCGAATGTTTGCAATGCGTCGATCTGGCCGCCGTACTGTTTCACCCCGACGTCCGCAGCGACGGCGGCACCGCAGCGAGCAGCAATCAACACCGTCGCCAAAACCGGGACCAAAATTCGATACAACGCAAACCCGATCGACGCGAGCAACTCATCGATCAGCAAAGGTTGCGTGTACAAACGAAACGGCAAAAACCGGAGCGTGAAATAGGTGGTCGTGAATCCCACGATCAGCCCAGCGATCAGCAGATAAACGCAGCCGGTCGGACCACCAACCAACGCGAGGTAATGCAGCAGAAAACGCCCGGCCCATTTCGGTCGCGGCACCCACGGAATCGCATCGAAAGGCAAACGCAC
>JBICHZ010000175.1:0-10658 GCA_043101355.1 Rhodopirellula sp. JB044 | reverse complement strand
GGCGCAGGTTCGGCTCGAGTATCGCGGCGAGGTTGCGGTCGTCACCGGCGACTATAAACTCGGTGCGGATCCAACCTGTGAATCGTGGCAGCCAATTCCGTGTCATTTATTGGTGACTGAATCGACGTTCGGTTTGCCTGTTTATCGATGGGAACCCGATGAAGTCACCTCCGGGCAGATCAATCAATGGTGGCGAGAGAGTCGCGACGCTGGGCTGTGTTGTGTTCTCTATGGTTACGCTGTCGGTAAGAGCCAGCGACTGCTCGCCGGTCTCGATCCGTCGATCGGTACAATTTACACTCACGGTGCGGTTGAAAAGGGAAACGAGGCTTACCGCCGCACCGGAGTCAAACTTCCTGAAACGGTGTTTGTCGGGGACCTCGAACGAAAGCACGACTTCACTGGAGGAATGGTGGTCGCCGTGCCGAGTGCAAACGGAACGCCGTGGTTGCGTCGGTTCGGAAAGGTCAGCACCGCGATGGCGAGCGGATGGATGGCGGTGCGGGGTGCCCGTCGCCGACGTGCGGTCGACCGCGGATTCATTGTCAGCGACCACGTTGATTGGCCATCGTTACTCGAGGCGGTTCGCTCATGTGATCCGGAAACCGTGTGGGTGACCCACGGTTATACCGCAGCGGTAGCGCGTTACCTACAAGAAAGTGGTCGAGATGCCGTCGCGATCGATTCACGCTCGCGCAGTGAAAGCGACGAGGATCGTTCGCAGGAATCCGACGACGCACCGAGCGAAGATGGGGCGGACGAGTCATGATCCGATTTGCCGAGTTGTATCACGCCCTCGATTCGACAACGAAAACGAACGTCAAAATTGCCGCGATGGCAAAGTACTTCGAGTTGGCTTCGTCGAGTGATGCCGCGTGGGCGACCTACTTTCTGTGTGGCAATAAACTGCGGCGGATCGTTCCGACGAAGCTTCTCAGGATATGGGCGGCCGAGGAAGCTGGCATTCCCTCGTGGTTGTTTGACGAGTCATACCATGCGGTCGGCGATCTGGCGGAGACGTTGTCGTTGGTCGTTCCACCGGGAGACATTAAGGACGACGACTCATTGGCGTTTTGGGTGAACGAGCGGTTGGAACCCCTGCGCAAAATGGACGAAACAGACCAACGGCAACATGTCGTCGAGATTTGGAATCAAACGCCGGCACAACTCCGTTTTGTCGTCATGAAATTGATCACCGGCGCGTTCCGTGTCGGTGTCAGTAAACGGCTCGTGACTCGCGCGATCGCGCAGCAGTCCGGTGTTTCGGCTGACGTGGTTTCGCACCGCTTGATGGGAAATTGGAGGCCGACGCCGGGCTTTTTCGAAAGTCTCGTTGACCCCAATGTCCAAGACACGCTCGCGAGCCAACCGTATCCGTTTTGTTTAGCTCATCCGATCAATGTCGAGGACGGACCGCAGGCGATCGGCGACGTTTGTGATTACGCGGCGGAATGGAAATGGGACGGAATCCGTGGGCAAGTCATTCGCCGATCCGGGCAGACGTTTATTTGGTCGCGGGGCGAGGAGTTGATGGAAAACCGATGGCCAGAGATCGAAGCCGCCGCTGAGTTCCTACCCGATGGCACGGTCCTGGACGGGGAAATTTTGGCCTCCCAAAGTGACGGCACAGTACTACCGTTCGCTCAGTTGCAACGGCGAATCGGACGCAAGTCGGTGGGTAAGAAGTTGTTGGCTGAGGTTCCCGTCGTCTTTCACGCATTTGACATTCTCGAGTGTGCCGCGGAGGACGTGCGCGAAGAAACGTTCGCCGAGCGCCGGCGCCGTCTCGAGAAACTGTTGTCTGATTGCGATCATCCGCACCTGCGTGTGACCGAATTGATCAGCGGTACGTCGTGGGACGAACTGGCAAAGGTCCGCGAGAAAAGCCGAGAGATGAACGCCGAAGGATTAATGCTCAAACGCAAGGACGCCGTGTACGATGTCGGCCGCGTCCGTGGAACATGGTGGAAATGGAAAGTCAAACCGTTCACGATCGATGCCGTGTTGATCTACGCACAGAAAGGCCACGGCAGGCGAGCGAGTTTGTTTACGGACTACACGTTTGCGTTGTGGGACGGAGATCAATTGGTTCCCTTTGCGAAGGCATACAGCGGATTGGACGATCAGGAGATCCGGAAAGTGGATCGCTTTGTCAGGCAAAACACACATGACACGTTCGGCCCGGTTCGCAGCGTCACGCCGAAGTTGGTGATGGAGTTGGCGTTCGAGGGACTGCAGCGTTCCAAACGGCACAAGAGTGGCGTCGCGACACGGTTCCCTCGCATCCTCCGTTGGCGGCATGACAAGCAACCTGAGGACGCCAACCGACTTAGCGAGTTGCTCGAGATGCTCGGCGATCAAGAATAGGCTTCGTCGCAGCATGCACTCCACACCAACACTCTCGCCGACCCAACAGGTTGATTCCTACTTCGAATCGATCGGATGGAAGCCCTTTCGTTTTCAACGTTCGGTTTGGCGATCGTACCAGAAGGGCGAAAGCGGATTGATTCACTCCGCGACCGGAACCGGGAAGACGCTCGCCGCCTGGATGGGCCCGATTCTCTCGTGGCTCAAACAGAACTCAGATCCAACCCGCTGGAACCCCAAACGTCCGCCTCCTGTTCGTGTGTTGTGGGTGACCCCTTTGCGTGCGCTCGCTGGGGATACGGAATCATCGCTGCGTGGCCCGCTCGACGGTTTAGGATTGCCGTGGAGTTTGGAATCGCGGACCGGGGACAGCAAAGCAGGTGCGAAGGCGCGTCAGCTCAAACGGTTGCCGACGGCATTGGTCACGACGCCCGAAAGCCTCTCGTTGATGCTGACTCATGAGCGATTGTTGCCTCAGTTGGCGGGCGTCGAAGCGGTGATCGTCGACGAGTGGCACGAGTTGCTCGGAACGAAACGAGGGATCCAAACCGAATTGGCGTTGGCTCGACTGCGTCGCCTGAATCCGCATTTGCGAACCTGGGGCCTGTCCGCCACGCTGGGCAATCTCGAAGAGGCACGCGATTCGTTATTGGGCGTGGCCTCAACGACTCCGGCACGAATCGTGGAAGGATACAAAAAGAAACGCATGAAGTTGGAGTCGATCATCCCGTCGCGGGTCGATCGGTTTCCGTGGTCGGGACACATCGGAACCAAGATGGTTCCACAGGTTGCGGAGCGTTTGGAACAGGTAACGAGTGCTCTGGTGTTCGCGAACACGCGTTCCCAGACGGAAATTTGGTATCAACACCTACTCAAACAACGTCCCGACTGGGCCGGCAAGATCGCGTTGCATCACGGATCGCTCGACACGTCGGTTCGACGATGGGTGGAAGACGGATTGAAAGACGGGACGCTGCACGCGGTTGTTTGTACGAGCAGCCTGGATCTCGGCGTCGATTTCACCGCTGTTGATTTGGTATTACAAATCGGAAGTCCCAAGGGGGCCGCGCGGTTGTTGCAACGCGCCGGACGCAGCGGGCACCAACCCGACGCCGAAAGCCGCTTGGCGTTCGTGCCGACCAACGCGATCGAACTGATTGAACTCGCCGCGGCTCAGGATGCGATCCGCAAGGGGCATCTCGAATCGCGTCCGCTGATGAACAAGCCTCTTGATGTTCTTGCCCAGCACCTTGTCACGATTGCGATTGGGGGCGGATTCGATTCGGAGAGCTTGCTCGAGGAAGTCCGTTCCTGCCGAGCCTATGAGACTCTCACCGATGCCGAATGGCGGTGGGTTTTGGACTTTGTGGTTCACGGAGGCAGCTCGCTCTCGGCGTACCCCGATTTTCACCGGGTTGAACGAGACAGTGATCGCTATGTTGTCAAACAACGTCGCACGATGACGATGCACCGGATGAATATCGGAACAATCGTTTCGGACGCATCGATGAAAGTGAAGTATCTCAAAGGCGGCACGCTCGGCAGTGTTGAGGAGAGCTTCTTGTCCAAACTGAACGAAGGCGAGCGGTTTCTCTTCGCGGGAAAACTGGTTTCTTTAGTGCGAGTCAAAGACAACGTGGCCTACGTCAAACGTGCCAAAGGGCAACCCGATTCGGTTCCACGTTGGATGGGCGGGAGAATGCCGTTGTCGAGCGAACTGAGCGCGGAGTTGCGACTGAAGTTACAGGAGGCGGCCGAAGGGAAATTAGTCGGGCGTGAGATGCGGGCGTTAAAACCGTTGTTTGAGATACAGGAACGTTGGAGCGCTCTTCCAATGACGAATCAAGTGTTGATCGAACAAATCAAGACGCGCAACGGGCATCAATTGTTTGTGTTCCCCTTTGAGGGAAGACTCGTGCATGAAGGAATGGCGGCGGTGCTCGCCTATCGGATATCGCAACGGCAAAAGACAACGTTTAGTTTGGCTTGCAACGACTATGGCGTTGTCCTGCAGTCTCCCCATCCTGTTGAAATAGACCGGATGGTTGACGAAGGCGTGTTTGCAACCGGAGACCTCGTGGGGGACATCCTCAGCAGTATGAACTCGACAGAAATGGCAAAGCGACAATTTCGACAAATCGCACGCGTCGCCGGCCTGATTCATCCCGGCTATCCTGGACAACGTAAAAGCACTAGCCACGTGCAAGCGAGCAGCAATCTGTTTTTTGATGTGTTCCAGGAATACGACGCCGGAAATCTCTTGCTGGAACAGGCTCGCCGTGAGGTGCTGGAATATCAACTCGAATCAACCCGTCTCGCCGCGGCGTTTTCGCGGATCGAAAACAGCGAGCTGTTGTTAAGAAAGCCGGCGAAGGTCACTCCTTTGGCATTTCCTCTGTTGGTCGACAAACTGCGAGAACGCATTAGCAGCGAATCCCTCGCTGAGCGTATCGCTCGCATGCAAAAACAGTTAGAGAAAGCCGCTGATGAGACGGCGGGCTAGAGACGACATTGCCGTCAGTGGACACACCTTCAGAAGGAGCGAATATGGCGAACCGGATCAGCGTCAAACTCAATGGGATTGAAGTGTGCTTGCATAGCGACGGTACGGTCGAGTGGCCGGATCGCCAAACCCTCTTCATTGCCGACCCGCACTTCGGGAAAGAAGCTACCTTTCGAAGGCACGGTATCCCCGTGCCGATGGGCAGCACGCAAGGAACGCTGCAGAAGATTCAACATCGGGTCTGTGAAACGGGCGTGTCTCGGTTAGTCATTTTGGGCGACATGTTTCATGCCCGGTCATCGTTGTCGCGGGATGTGGTTGAATCGATCGAGCGTTTCTTCTCTGCGTTTACGGACCTCTCAACGATTCTCGTGCGAGGCAACCACGATGCACACGTCGGGCAATTGCCTTCTTCCTGGCCGATGGAGATCGTGGATCCGTTTGAACGAATCGACAACTTGGTCATGACGCATCATCCGGAAAAGGTGCCCGACGATGCGAGCGTATTGTTATGTGGGCATGTGCACCCGGCGGTCCAGGCGGGTGATTCGATCGGAAAGCTGCCCTGTTTCTTTTACCGTGATCGCATGTTGATGTTGCCCGCGATCGGGCAATTCACCGGAACACACGTTGTCAAAGTCAACTCTGGCGATCGCGTTTGGGCGGTCGCCGAGAATGAAGTGTTTCCGGTCCATAGCGAGAGGCGTTGACACTCTTTATGCGTCGCTCAATTCGCTTTCGCTTTTGAGTGCTTGAGCACCGTCTTCTTGCTCAACCAAGTACGCCGGTTCGTCATCGCTCGCGTTGCGAGTAACTTCGTTTCCCTTGATCGTCTTGGTTACTTTCTCTTTATAGGATTCTTTGATCTGGCCTTCTGCGGTTCCGCTACCATAGTTCCATTTGACATATTGATTGACTTGAAATTTTTGCGCCATCGTTTGTTTTCCGTTGTGTTGGAGCGATTCAATTTTGACGCGAGCCATTCCACATGGCTGCCAACGTCATCTTGAAAATGCTGTTGAAAGAGAACGTATCGTTCGACGTTTGATACGCAGGTACAGCCCAACCTCATTGCAAACAGTGCGCCAAACATCGTGCTAAACAACGCGAACACGGCGCCTGGCGTCACCTCCTGCTCGGTGGGGACGGCGACTGCGATTCATCGTGGTTGGCGTTCGACTTCTTTCAACGCTGCATCGATCCCCTCAATGGCGCGGTCAATGTCCTCCTCGGACTGATCGATACCGACGGAAATTCGTACAACGCCGTTTTCTTCAGTGCCCAGCGATTGGTGTGACTGGGTTGAGCACTGGAAACCACCCGATGTGATCACGTCGTGTTGCTTTAAAACTTTGGAAATCGTTCCGCTAGAGTGTCCTGCGACGGAAAACGCGATCGAGGGCAGTCGAGCCGTTTCGTCGAGGTGGCCGTAGCATCGTGTGATTGAGTGCTTTTCGATCGCCATTCGCAAACGCGTCGTTTGACGGCGGGCGATTGACAGCCGACCCGCGCGGGTGGGGGCGGACAGCCAACGGCACGCGGCGGAGAGTCCTGCGAGCGAGAATTGGTCAACCGAGCCGACGTCGCAGTACTCGAGCTTGGTCGAGAATCGCTTGTTGTCGTTCGGGTTCGATATCGATCGGCGAGGCAACTCGCACTGAGAGGAAACGCATTCCAAAGGAACATCGGAATTGACGAAAAGGCCGCCGATTCCCCACGGGGTTTGCATCGCTTTATGACCTCCGAAGGCAACCAAATCTGCGTTGAGGTCGTTCAAATCCAAATCATACCACCCGGCAATTTGAGCGGCGTCGATCAAAGTCATGCTTCCGTACCGACGGGCGAGATTGATGGCTTCCTGGTACGGCAGCAAATCTCCGGTGACATTACATGCCGCAGTGAGCGCAACCAGTTTGACGTTCCCAACGCGGAGATATTCTTCGAGATGATTCAGGTCAAAGGGACAGGCATTGTTCGAACGAACCGTTTCGACATGCACGCCTCGCTTTGCCAGTTTGGATACTGGCGCGTGCAACGCGTGATGTTCCCAGCAGCTGGTCAGAACACGATCTCCTGGTGAGAACGGGACGTTTGCGATCGCCGTGGCTAATGAGGAAGTGCAGCCGGGCGTGATGAGGAGTTGATCGGCAGAGCCAATTCCAAAAAAGCGGCAGATCGCCGCGTGCGCATCTTCGAACTGTTCTGGCCATTGATCCGGGCACGAGTGGATTGCCGTTTCGACCGCGTGAATGACTTCGGGAGGTTTGGGCCAACTCGTGCCGGCATGGTTGAGATAAGGCATCTTGCTGATTTGGTAGAAACGTTCAATGGCGGACGTTGGAGGGTACGTGTGTCCATGGGAGGCTGCGTGCTGCGTCGGGAACATCGGATCGTTGAGCAACATCGCCGTAATCCCCCTTCGAAATTCTTCCTGCCACGATATGGTATCGCTGTCATGTTTCGCGGACAGGAGTATCGAAAGTGTCACCCGACAGAGAGAATCAATCGCGTCCCAAAGTGCTCGTCGTGGGAGCCACCGGATACCTCGGCAAACACATGATTCGGTGTTTGCACCGGAGAGGTTATTGGGTTCGCGCGTTGGTTAGGAGCGAAGATAAACTCGCAGACGTGAAGGAGCTTGTCGATGACGTGTTCGTCGGGGAAGCGACAATGCCTAAGTCGCTCGCAGGGGTTTGCGACGGGATCGAGATTGTGTTTTCTTCCCTGGGAATCACGCGTCAAAAGGATGGCCTAACCTATCAAGACGTTGACTATGGAGCAAACAAGAGTGTTCTCGATCTGGCGATCCGATCGGGTGTCAAAAAGTTCTTGTACGTGTCGGCGCTCAACGCCGAAAAACTGCCGGACGTGAAGATCCTTGCCGCCAAAGAATGTTTTGCAAAAGAGCTTCGAGAGAGTTCCATCGACAGCATCGTTGTGCGGCCGAACGGCTTCTTTTCAGACATGACAGAGTTTTTGTCGATGGCACGTGGCGGTCGAGTTTATTTGTTCGGTGATGGCGAGTGTCGTTCCAACCCGATCGACGGATCCGACTTGGCAAACTTCTGTATCGACCAATTCAGCTTTCCCAACACCTGCGTCGATATCGGCGGCCCGGATGTTTTGACTGCCAATGAGATCGCTGATTTAGCGTTTGCCGCGACCGGAAAGAAGCGACGAGTTACCTACATCCCGCTTTGGATCACGAAAGCGTTGTTGTTCTGTGCGAGAAAGTTCACCGGTGTGAAGACGCACGGCCCGATCGAGTTCTTCCTGACCGTATTGACCATGGACATGGTCGCGCCGTGCACGGGGACTCGGCGGTTGGCAGGCTTCTTTCAAGATGAAGCACAGACACAGCAATCTTAGCGATGACTCAACTCGCTCAGTTTCAACGGGAACTCTTTGACCACTTTGCCGCTGATGTCGACACACTTAAACGTCATGACAGGGTCTTCGGGCGTTAGGTCGAACGAGAGTTGTCCCCAAAAGTTGCCTTCGTTGTAGGACCAAACGGCGTTGTCAAACGTTTGGTGGGTGTGTTCGTTGGTTACCTTTGCGGAAACAAACTCATACAACGGGTAACCGTTCGGGCGGTCAATTTTCCAGATGTCGCTGCGGTGGCGGTCGCCTGAGATAAGGATCACACCATCAATTTTGCGATCATTGATCAGGTCAAAGATTTCATCGCGTTCATCGCGTGACCAGGTGCCCGCCCATGAATCTTTACCGTCCTTGTCGGCCCCGTCGGACCACATGGTTCCGGAAGCGAGGACTTTGAATTTGCCCTTTGCGTTTGCGAGCTGTTCGAGAAGCCATTCTTTTTGGTCGGGTCCAAGCATCGTTTTTCGTTTTTTGTCGCGGTAGAAGCGACCGTCTGTCATGAAGAAGTCGACATCGCCGAGCGAGAACGAATGCCACGTGCCAGGCATCTCGTCACCACCGCCGTAATGCGGGTTGTTCCAGTTCTGTCGGAACACGTTCCAATTGGGCAATTTCCAGGGGGCTTCCAATCCTGAGCCGCCGGACGAATCGTTCATCGCCATGTCGTGGTCGTCCCACACGGCGTAGATCCCAGTGCTGGACGCGAGTTCGCTGAACGCAGGGCTGAGATAGCGGCGGTAGTAGAACAAGCGTTGAGCACCGCGGCGGTTCATCACGTCAATGTAGACGTTGTCACCCAGGCCTAGGTACGCCAGCGGTTGCGATTTTGCCATATTGCTCCAGGCGTACTCGTTCACGGGAACGTAACGAGCACCGGAGCCAAACGTCACATCGAACTGTACTTTCTGACCCGATTGTGGAGCGGTGCGAAATTCAAAAGTTTCGCGTCGGATCGGCTCGCCATCAACGACAACGTCGTACGCATACGACGTGAATGGTATCAAGCCATTGACAGTCATGACTGCCGTGAAGTCGTCTGCGCTTGTTGTTTTCACCGTGTTTGATCGAAGGTCGCCGATACGAACTTCGACGGTTGCCGGCCCCGCCGTCCGCACCCAGAATTTCGCCGACGTCGGCTGAAGGTCGCCGACCATTGGGCCGTTGAACAGTTTCAGGTCGTGCTTTTCGATCAGTTGGACAAAGTTCGGTTCTGACAGCAGTTCGGTCATGCCGCCTTCGGCACCATGCCGGCCCGTTTGTCCTGCGGCATCGTCGCCGTACAACGCATCGATCATGTACGGATCGAGATCTTTCATCACCGCAGAGGTTTCGCCCTTGGTGATCGGCGGTTTCGCGGAAACCTTTGCCGGATGTAGCGTGATCAGAGCGAGCGTGGCAACCCAAGAGACGGTTGCCAATGAATCGGATCGGATTTGCATCGTGATGAAAGGTGGGAGAGTTGGGAGCGAGTCTTGACCGAATTTTCATACCAACGGAGATTGCCCCCATGATAATCGATCACGAGGCCGGGGAAATCAGTAGACGGGCGCGTCCACCTTCGAGTTGTGATTGTTCTTCACAGAGCATGCGGATCTTTCCATGCTGACTCGCGTTCGCACGCAGCGACCACATCGCGGCACCTTTGTTCGCGATATGCACGCGTTGCTCTTCGTTCATCTGTTCGAAAATCTGAACACACGTTGGAATTTGGTCTTTGATGCCAAACCACAAGAGGACATCGATATCTCCGGGAGAAACAATCTTCCACTGCCCGCCGGTTTGCCCCAGGGCGATACCGATTTTGCCGAGTTCACCGATGGTGTTGTCATCAACGGTGACTGGCGAATCGGATCCCTTCGACAGCAAAGTGTCGATCGTGTGGCGGGATCGGTCTTCTCGGTCCAACACCGCGACCACCTTTTCAATGGGAGCTAATTCGCCGGTCACGAGAAACTCGCCCCAACACAGATCCATTTCGCCCGGTGATTCGATTTCGTCAGGGAGGTATTCGGCGTTGCGAATTCCAGTGGGCGGATCGAGGATGAGTTCCATCGCGGATCGTTCAGCGCCTGTTGCTTCCGGCAGTTTGCTCGATAGGAATTCGTGAACGTTGTTGTAAACTTCGGCGATGCGGACGAACATCATCATGATGGTCGGGTTCTTCGCCGGCAGTTCATGTCGAACCGCGAAACGGATCGCTCGCCAAACGGATTCGGGAACCACGTTGCGGTAAATGCCGTTGGTCACTTCGGCAAAGCAATCGGCATCCGGATCGGAAGTGGTTGAAGACGTTGCGGATGTAGGGTCTGACATGGACGTGATCGGATTGGGAAATGCGGGTGATGGAAGCAGCATAACGCAAACCCTCGGAATCGATGAACCGGTTGTTCGCTGCCGGCGTGAT
>JBICHZ010000174.1:0-22982 GCA_043101355.1 Rhodopirellula sp. JB044 | reverse complement strand
TGCTGTGTCGCGGCGGTTTCCTATATCATCGTCGCCACGTAGACGGGAAGTAATACCTGCGCCATCGTGTCGGCCCCCTGATCGGCCGTGGGCACCAGGCGGCCGACGTTTCGGCCACGGCGGTCAACGGACGCCCTCACGGCCCTCTAGTATCGCCTCAGCGACTTCGTTCAACTTGGCGATCACATCGTCGTCCGGAGATTGCAAAACTCGCCCCAACGCATCTGGAATCGGGAACAATGGAACCACCGGTGGAACAACCGGGACCCCATCGACCGAATCGGCCGCGTGAATTACGATGTTTTCGTCGCAGGATTCAAGTCCTGCCAGCCCTACTTTTTGTTCACGTTTGTTTTGTAAGTAAGTCCGCTTCATGCCTCGCAAGTCCGCTCCCCGCAAGAAGCTGTCTCGACCTACTGATGATGTCAAACGGCTCAATCAACTGCTCGCTTCTGCTGGATTGGGCAGTCGTCGGCAGTGTGAAGAGTTGATTCGTGAGGGACGGGTCGAGGTGGATGGCGAGGTCGTCACCCAGCTCGGTGTGAACGTTCACACGAAGACACAGAAGGTGCGGGTTGACGGCGTGGTGTTGAAGCCACAGAAGTTGGTCTATTACGCGGTGCACAAGCCGACCGGCGTGGTTTCGACGAACTCGGATCCGCAGGGACGTGCGCGGGTGATCGATCTCGTTCCGCCTACCGAACGGGTGTATCCGGTGGGACGACTCGATCGCAGCAGCGATGGGTTGATTCTGCTGACCAACGACGGGGAATTGGCGCAGTCGTTGGCGCACCCGCGATTTGGTGTGCAGAAGGTTTACCGTGTGACGGTCGCGGGCGAGGTCAAACCCGAAACGATGCGAAAGATGCGGCAAGGCATCTACATCGCTGAAGGGCTGGTCCGTGTCGACGGTGCTAGGGTGATCAAGGCTCGCAAGAAAGCGACGGACATGGAGATCCGGTTGCGGGAAGGCAAGAACCGCGAGATTCGGCGGATCCTTGCGAAGTTCGGTCACAAGGTGCAAACGTTACGGCGGATTGCGATCGGTCCGCTGCGGCTGGGCGACATGCCTGCCGGGGCGTATCGCAAATTGTCGCGTGATGAGATTGAAAAGTTGCGCGGGATCGCGGCGAAGGCGGTCGCGGCACCGCCTGAGAAACCGTCCAAGGCCGAAGCGGCGGGGCGGGGCGGAGCCGACGGGCGTGGGCCGGGCGTTGGAAAACCACGTGATTTAGAGCAGGGCGGCGTTAAAAAACGCGGCGTGAAAAAGGGGCCAGTGAAAAAAGGGGCAGTGAAGAAGCGCGGTGCCAAACGGCCTTACTCGAGCGACGCCTACAGCACGGGCGAGCCTGAGCAGCGGCGCGAAAATCGGCGGCCGGTGAAGAAGGCGCGGCGAAAGGCGAACGCACCGACGCGCGACTCGTTGCGGGTTGGGAAAATCATTGTGGGTGACGAAGTGGTCGCGGAGAACTCGGTCGAATCCGGGGCGAAGGCGAAACGTGGGAAATCGGCTGCGAAGCGAACGACAAAACGCACACGGGGTGTGTCACGAAAACGGAAAGGACGACGGTAGACCCGATGGCTACATTGCATGCGAAGAACTACGCCGACGAGATGACTCATGTGACCGGTCCGCTGGTCGTGAACGAAGCGGTAGCGGAGAACACCTTTTTGTTACGAGTCAGTGCACCGGAGATCGCGGCCAAAGCGAAACCGGGGCAATTCGTGATGATCCGGTTGGCGGGCGTGAACGCGCCGCTGATCGGGCGGGCGTTTGCGATCTATGACATCCACAACGACGACTCAGGTAGCCCAGATTCGATCGACCTGATTTACCTTCGCAAAGGTGCGTTGACGTTGCCTTTGTCGGCCAGTCCGGTTGGCACGGAGGTTTCCGTGTGGGGGCCTCTCGGCAACGCGTTTCGAGACACCCCGTGTGATCGTTTGTTGATGGCGGTCGGCGGGATCGGTCAGACACCGATGTTGGTTACCGGGCGTGACGCGATGCAGCGTGGGTGGGCGAAGCACGTCGAGTTGATCTACGGGGCTCGCCGGTCGACGTTGCTCGCGGGTGTGGATGATTTTCGCAATGCGGGGTTCGACGTGACAACGTGCACGGACGACGGTTCGGAAGGCCGGCAAGCTCTCGTGCCGGATGTCTTGGCCGAACGGATTGATGCGTTACGCGAGCAATCGCCGGGCGAGACGATTCGCGTGTTGACGTGCGGTCCTGAGATTATGATGGAAAAGGTTGCCGGCGTTTGCATGGACCGTGGCGTGGATGTGCAGGTGTCGATGGAGACTCCGATGGCGTGCGGAATCGGCATCTGTTTTTCGTGCGTAGCGAAGGTCAACCAAGACGACGGCGATTGGGATTACAAACGCACCTGCGTCGACGGTCCGATCTTTGATGCTGGGCAGTTGTGTTGGGAATAGATGCTGCGTGTCCCGATCGGCCGAACGATCCCCCGATTCGAAACGGCGGTCGCAGTTGATCCAGTTCCATAGACGTTCGAGGAAGTGGCGTTGATAGAAAACACACCCAGCGACAGCACAGCGGCGGAGGATGTGATCACCGAGGGGGCGTCGGTCGAGGTTTCTGCTCGCGATCAGGCGATACCGAACAGGACGCCTGAGTTGACGATCGTGGTTCCGGCGATGAACGAGGAAGATTCGCTCGCGACGCTGCATTCACGGTTGGTCGACGTTTGTGGCGCAGCGTGCGGAGAGGCGGCGGACGCGTTCGAGATCGTATTTATTGACGATGGGTCGACGGACTCGACGTGGGAACGGATGGTTACGCTTTCGGAGGGAGATTATCGAACCAAAGCGATACGATTGCGAAGAAATTTTGGAAAAGCTGCAGCGCTGAGTGCCGGTTTCTCGGTGGCTCGCGGTGACATCGTTTTTACGATGGATGCGGATTTACAGGACGATCCGGACGAGATACCGCGGTTTTTGTCTGCGTTAAGCGGCCGATCCGATGAGGGGGCGGGGGCGGCTCAGGAAGACGCGCGGACGAAAAAAACGCCGGCGGGGGAGTCGGCGGCCTACCGATCGGATAGGTTCGTAAGTACACTCGACGTTGTGAGTGGGTGGAAGCGTGTGCGTCACGATCCGTGGCACAAGGTTCTGCCCAGTCGGGTGTTTAATGCGTTGGTGAGCGGGATCACGGGAGTGCGGTTGCACGACCATAATTGTGGTTTCAAGGCGTACCGACGCGAAGTGCTCGCCGAGTTGGATCTTTATGGCGAGCGGCATCGGTTCATTCCGGTTCTCGCTGCGGCGAGGGGATGGAAGGTTGGCGAGATCGAGGTGCAGCACCACCCGAGGGCTCACGGGAAATCGAAATATGGTTTGTCGCGACTCGGTAAGGGCTTTCTCGACTTGATGAGCATCTATTTGTTAACCGATTACGCCCGGCGGCCGTTGCATTTGATCGGCTCGGCAGGGTTGGTCAGCTTCGGGTTGGGGACTCTCGGGCTGTTGTATCTCAGCGCAATGTGGGTGATCACACGGCTCGGTGAGGGTGACGTGTTGCACCTGCATTCGACGGCGATCTTCTACTACTGCATCTTGGCGATCCTGTTCGGCGCCCAGTGTGTCCTCGCGGGATTGATCGCGGAATTGATCGTGTCGGTATCGGCGGCCCGGGACCGGTCGTTGCGGGGGCTGCAAAAAGGGCCAGGCAGTGTGTTCTCGCCAGGTGGTGTGTTTTCGCCAGACAGCGTGTGCTCGTCTGGCAGTGGGACCGCGTCAAATTTGGCGCTGCATCATGTGTCGTACAGCGTATCGCAGATCGCAGGATTCGGTGATCGTTCCGTGGGTGGTGGAGGGAAGGCCTCCGCTAAGGCGACCGGCTGATGCGTAAACATGATGTGCCGCGTGAAAAGCGGATTCGAATGCACGCGGTGCTGATCGCTGTGTCGTTGGCATTAATTGCCGGGCGAATCGCTGTGGTGTCCAACCCCGAGGGTGACACGGCGTTTTTAAGTGCGAATGATCGCAGCCGATGGGTCAGCGTCGCCGCGTTGGTTGAGAAAAATACGTTTGCGATCGATGAGTTGATCGCGATTCGCGGTGAGCGTGGGCACCATTTATGGGACACGATCGACAAGGTGCGACACGTCGGCGACGACGGGAAATTGCATTACTACAGCAGCAAGCCGACCTTGTTGACAACGATGGTGGCGGGCGTCTATTGGTGTGTGCACACGGCAACCGGTCTGAGTATGACGGAGCATCCGATCTATGTGCCGCGGTTGTTGTTGCTGTTGATTAACCTGCCGGTGATGGCGTTGTTTTTGATCACGATGACATTGAGCATCGAGTGGTCGAGCGCGTCGGATTTTGCGAAACGGTTGGCGGTCACGGCGGCCTGCTTTGGCACCATGTTGACGCCGTTTGCGATCTCGTTGAACAACCATCTGTTCGCGGCCGCGGCGACGTCGTTGACGCTGTACATCTATCTGCGTGTCAGCGAGAAAGTGCACGATTCGTTTGCGGGCGTCACGTACCGACCGCGGTTTTGGCCGTGGGCGACCGCGGGGGCGTCGGCCGCGTTTGCGGTTGCTTGTGAACTGCCGGCGTTGTCCATGTTCGTGTTGTGGGGGCTGTTGTTTGCGATCCTGATTCCGCGTTCGATCCCGGGATTCTTGATCGGGGCGGGGGTCGTTGTGGCCGGGATATTCGGCACGAACTACTGGGCACATCAAAGTTGGCGGACGCCGTATGCCCACCGTGGCGTTGGTGAAATCGTCGAGGAGTTCGAGTGGAATGTTCCTGCGTCGGAGACGTCAACGGGCAGAACGTCATCGGGTGCGGAGTTACTGAAGGAACGATTGCGGCAGGTCGGCATGTTCGCCGAATCGGAATCGATCCGAGTGCGTCCGTTGCAGGCAGGCGGTTACGAGGTTTTGGAGGAGGTCTCTGCGGGAGACTCCTCGGTCTATCGGCAGTGGAGCGTCCGACGTCGTGGTCCGGGGGCGGGTTCCGATTGGGAAATCGCAGTTTGGGATGATTGGTACGACTATCCAGGCAGTTACTGGCGATCGGGTCAGCGACGGGGAGTTGACCGTGGCGAGGCGAACCGCGGTGTTTACGCGTTCCACGCGACTTTGGGTGTTTACGGGATCTTCTCGCTGACGCCGATTTGGTTGTTGATGCCGTTGGGATTGGGATACAAGTGCTTTCACGGGCCGTTTGATCGGCGGTGTTTGGCCGGTGCGATTTTGCTGTCGAGCCTTGTTTGCTTTGCTTTTTACATGGCTCGGCCGGAGATCGATCGAAACTACGGCGGTGTGAGTGTTTGTTTCCGTTGGATGCTGTGGTTTGCTCCGCTGTGGATTTACGCGATCATTCCGGAACTGAATGAAATGAGTGAATCCAGGGGAGGTAGGGTATTCGCGGGGGTGCTGTTGGTCGCAAGTGTTTTCTCGGTGTCCACGAGTCTTGATTCGCCGTGGCAAAGTCCGTGGTTGTATCGGTTTGCCTCGTTTTTGGACTGGTTGAACTAGGAAATGACTGGGTAGTATTCAGGGTGTCTGATCGCGGGCAGGATGCCCATTTTCGGTCCCCTTTTTGATGGCTTGACGGCGGTGCACACCGTCAGGATCGAAGTTCAGGTTTTCGTTTTCTCACGGATGAGATTTCTAAATTGACGTCGTCGGATTCCGATACACGATCCCGTTCAGGCCATAGCCGACTGACGTCGGTTTTGGTTTTGGTGGTGATTTGTGCGGCGATCGTCTTTGTCTTTCGCACGATCGGTCCCCAAACGATTGGCGAACAGGTGCGACGTCACTTCGAACGTCAATTGGCGGACCACTACACGCAGTGGGATGTCAAAATCGGTCGTGGCAATTATTTGCCTGGCGTGGGATTCCGTTTCGAACGGTTGACATTTTCGCCACGTGCTAGCATTTCGAGCGGTGTGGGTGGTTCGATCGCGGGAACGTTGCTGAACCGTTGGACGCAGGATCCTGCGGTGGTCGTTGACACGATGACGGTGTTGGCTGACATCGACGCGAAGAAACTGCTCGATAAGCGCAACCCGGTGACCACGCGTCAAGTGATCGTTGAGGGCATCCACGCGGACGTCCGGTTGCAGTCCGATGGTTCCAGTTCGCTCGACGGGTTGTGGCCGCTGCCAAAGTTGGGGCCGGTTTGTCCTCGGGTCGACCTCCGTGACGTGGCGTTGCAGTTGTCAGTGGAGGCGAAGGAAGGCGTGGAAGGTCACGTCGCAGGGGGGAGTGGGGCCGGTGCGGGCACCGATCCGGCGGAACCGTCGCGACCGATTGAACTGCGATGGTCGCAAATCGTCATCGAGAGTTCCGCAAACTTCGATGCGGGCGAGGACGGAGAGCGGCGGATCTCGTTGGTCGGTGACAGCGACCTGTGTGGTCGGTGCGAAATGACAATGGAACAGGACGTTGTCGACGGGAAAACGGTTCGAACGAAGGCGAACGCCAGCATGGCTTCGCTGCGATTGAATAACGCAACTCTGGATCGATTCCGAACATGGATGCCGAAGACGCCTCCTCTGGGGGCACGGTTTGATGTGGTCGGTGACCTTAACGCGAGTGTTGAGATCGGGTGCAACGATCCGGCGTCGGGGGAAGTGCCATCGGGAAGCGTTGCGAAAGACGGGACATCGATCGCCGATGCGTTTCACTACGAAATCGACTATGTACTGCGGAACGGGCGTTACAGCGATAAACGTCTGCCGGCCGCGTTTGAGCATGCGACGGGACGATTGCGGATCACTCCTCAGAGAGTCGAGTTGTTTCCGAGTCGCGCGACACTCGGGCAGGCGGTCGTGCGGTTGCAAGGAAGTGCGGACGTGCAGGTGGCACTCGCTGCACCGGAGCCGGTGAGGCCGCAGTCGGTTTACATGGCAGCCTACGCCGCCACGCCGCTTCCTTCGGTAGGCACCGATGATACGATTCGGATTCCTTTCTGCGAGTCGGATCTCGTGGCGCGTGTTTGGAATTGTGACCTGACGGTTTCGGCAGATGACCTGCAAGTCAACGAAGGGTTTCGGGGGATCGCACCCGCCAAGACGGCCGCGTTTTTCGACCGTTATCGACCTTCAGGTCAGATTGATTTTGTGACGCGATGTTTCAACGCCCGGCCGTTGTCGAAGCAACCGTGGGCGATCGAAGCATCGGTGCTTTGCGAAGGCGTCGATGTTCAGGTCGACAAGTTTCCGTACCCGGTTGAGCGGCTCAGCGGAGAGATCAACATCGCGAACGGGCGGGTGGATGCTCGACGTTTGGCAGGTTTTGCGGGTGGGCGTCCGATCTACTGTGAGTTCAACGTGCCGGTGAAATTGAGTCCGGACGCAGTCGTGTCGCCGGAGCGATCGATTGTCATACGGTCCGACGGTGCGATCCCGATTGACGGCGCGTTGGTTTCTGCGCTGACTCCTCGCGAGCCGACTTTGGACGCGGGTTCGTCGCCGGATGGTGTTCGGGCGGAGTCAAAGTTGGAGTCGTTTATTCGTTCGCTGCATCCTCGCGGTGCGATCGAGTTGGCGTCGGCTTCGATTCAAACCGATGCCCGCGGAGTCACGAGTCGGCAGTTTGACTTGAGAGTGATCGGTGGTTCGATCCGCTATGATCGCTTTGCCTATCCACTTTACAACGTCGCTGGACGTATTCAGGTCAAAGATGACTTGGTGCGGATCATTGGGTTCACAGCGAACAACGCGGGCGCGGCAAAGATTGCTTGCGACGGTTTGTATCAAATGTCGCCCGATCCGAATCAGACCGAGTTGAATCTGCGATTTCGCGTGGCGGATATCGCGATGGACCACTCGTTGCGAGTGTCTCTGCCGGAGTCGTCTCGCAATATCTGGGAGGCGTTGTCGCCGGCCGGGACGCTCGACCAGTTGGACGTGCAGCTTCGTCGCGTCGGTGCCGAACCGATCGCAATGTCTTTGAATGCGGCTCATCAGAGCGAACTGCGGGCGAAGCCGAATCTGCTGAGTATTCGCCCGAAGGCGATTCCTTACCGTGTGGATATCGTCGGCGGCAGCGTGGACTATCGCGATGGTGCGGTGACGATCACGAACCTACGCGGCCGGCATGATGCGTCCCGTTTGATCGCCGACGGCGTTTGTCGTCCGGACGCGTCGGGGCGATGGATGTTGACGATGGATTTGCATAGCGGGTGTCGTTTGATTCCTGACGAAGAGTTGATCGCGGCGCTTCCCGATCAAATGAGTCGCGCGATGCGGGCGCTCGAGTTGCGTGGGCCGCTGGGGCTGCGAGGGGTCACCAATGTTTTGTTGCCGCAGTCGGAGGCGGAGTCGCCCACGATCAATTGGGATTTGATCTTGCAGCTCGAGGGTAACCGGATCGCCGATGTCGGGCCGGTTCATTCTCTGCGTGGCGAGATCATGGTTCGCGGAATGAATGACGGTGAGTTGGTCCGCGCCGGCGGCGAGTTGGCGATCGATTCGCTGCACGCGTACGGTTTCCAGGTGACCTCCTTGCGCGGTCCGTTTTCAATCCTCGGTGATGAGTTGCGTTTGGGGACGTTTTCTACGGGGATGGATCCGATCACGGGATTGCCATTGATCGGCACGGCATCGTCTCAGCTCGGGGCGCGAACGGCCCATGCGGACAAGTCCGGGCGTCAGGCACCGATCAATGGGCAAATGTTCGGAGGCAAGTTGGACGTCAGCGGGATCGTTGCTCTGTCGACGGGAGATTTCGATGTCGGGGCGTCGATGGAAAACGGCCAAATTGCCACGATCCTCGCGGAGTTGGGGCAGACGCGATCGGGGATGAAGGGGCGTTTCGATATGAACTCGAGACTCGATGGGCGTCTCGGCGATTCAGACTTGCTCAAGGGGACAGGGACGGCTCGCATCAGTGGCGCGAACATGTACGAATTACCGT
Source organism: Rhodopirellula sp. JB044 (assembly GCA_043101355.1). GTDB lineage: Bacteria > Planctomycetota > Planctomycetia > Pirellulales > Pirellulaceae > Rhodopirellula. Next base: position 14,076 of record JBICHZ010000174.1, on the reverse strand, counting down.
TGCTCGTGCAGGTCCTCAACCTGTTGCGTATCACGCCTACCGAAGACGTGGCGTTTACGGATGGTGAAACCGAGTTCGCGATCTTTGGCGAAGACGTGAACTTCCACCGGTTGTCGATGTGGGGTGACTTGGTTGCGTTGGACGGCAGCGGAACGTTGTCGCGTCTCGAGCATCTCGACCTTTCGTTCAACACCAAGGTCAGTCCCCAGAACCTGTTCAGCAAGGTGATCAGTCCGCTCAGGGACAGCAGTTATACTTTCTGGACGATCGAAGTCGACGGACCGTTGTCGGCGCCGACGATCCAGCGTCATGCTCTCGGTGGCGTCAGTCAAACGCTGGAGTCTTGGTTCCCAGGAATGGTGCGATCGACAACCGCCGACACCTCGGCGGTCAGTCGTTAGCAGGTGCGTTGAAGGGTGTTGGGCGTTTTCAGATTTGATGTGTCTCATCCCAAATCTTCATAGGCGCGAATGCGGGAGTAGCGATAGCCACCAAGGCTTTCGGTGATTTGCGGGGCTGCCGAAACTCTTGGCTAGTTTCGCTACGTTTGTTGCGCGAGCGCACGAGGCGTTGAAACGTGCCGCGTGCGAGCAGGTTTCCGGGGTGGCGGCGGAAGTTTACTCGCGAGGTGAGCATTTCCGTGATACGGCATGCAGTCTCGGCGAATGATCCGGGCTAGACCATTCGCATGCGTTTCCAGGTGCCACGAGCGTAGCGAGCGGACATGGCTGCGGCGAGTGCGATGATCCACGCGGTCAGCACCATCCACCACCAACGCAGTGCGGCGGCGACGGAATCCGACATGCTCGTCGCGGGCGCGTTTGCCGGTTCGTCGCTGCCCCAGAGAACGGGTTCCCAGTCAGGTTCAAAGGCCACTCCGGCGGAAAGGGCGATGAGTGAGACTGTCATTCCCGCGAGCAGCACGAACCAGGTGTCGCCGGTGCCGCGCAGTGCACCGGCGAGGATCAACTGGGTCGCATCGAGCAAGACATAGATTGCGACGAAGCCGAGCAGCCCCTCGGCGGTTTGCAGTGCGAGTGCCGCGTCATCGGAAATGGTGGATGCGTTTTGGTTGACGGCGTAAAGCGAGATCAGTGTTTCGGCGCTGGACCAATACGCAATCGCCCAAGCCGCTGAGTATGCCCATGAAATGATCAGTGCGGCACGTACGCAGCGGGTTGCCGATTCCGGGCCGCTGCGAACGAGATGTTGCCCGACCAAAACCGAAGCGGCGATCGACATTCCGACCAGCGGGATGAAGGCGATCATGTTGAAGTTGATCGCCATCGTGGTGGCTTGGAGCGGGACGTCGCCGAGCCTGCCGATCATCAGAACGATCACGGCAAACGCGCCGGCTTCGGTGACGTACATCAGGCCTGTCGGGAAGCCGAAGTAGGCGAGTTTCCACATCATGCGTCGATCCCATCGAAGGCCCGCAATGATTCCGTAGGCGTGACGGAACCGCGGGAGCATCAAGATCGCGGCGTAGCAGATTGCTTTGAACCAGAACGATATCACGCTGGCGATTCCCGCTCCGGCGATCCCCAGTTCCCAGACCCGAGGTCCGTCTCCTCCCCACCAGGACGGATCGATACCGAATATTAAGACGACGTCGAGCAACAAGTTGATTGCACCGGAGATGACACTAACGATCGCGATGGTTCGGGTGCGGTGCGTGCCGCTGAAGAATCCAGATAATGCCGTCTGCAGGACTTCGCCCGCGCCGCCCCACATGAGTATTTGGAAGTAGACCGTTTGCAGTGGAATCAACGCCGGTGCCTGGTCACTCCATTGGAACAAAGGTTCGGCGAAGTAGGCGAGTGCCAGGAACAGGGGCATGGTTGCGAGCGAGAACCAAACCGATTGCCACAACATCCGGCCGATCCGTTTGGGTTGGCCGGCGCCAACGTATTGGCTGGCGATCGCACCGGTCATCGACGCGATCCCGACGAAGATGCAGATGCTGACCCAGAACAGGTTGCCGGCCGCCATGGCAGCGCCCATCTCGGCAGGTTCGTGTTGAAACAGCAGCGTTCGGTCAGCGAACAGTACGAGGGAGAACATCCCCGTGCTGATCATCAGCGGGACCGCGATGCGGAGCACCTCGGCGTAGGCGGAACGCATGGAGTTATTCCGAGGCGACGGTGTTCTTATCAGAAGCCGTTTTTTTGAACAGGCGATCCAGAACGCCGTTGATGAACCGCGGGCTGTTCTCGCCACCGTATCGCCGGGCGAGTGTCAGGGCTTCGGAGATCGCGACCTGGCCTGGCGTTTTCGAATACAGGATTTCGTAGGCGCCCAGACGCAGGACGTTTCGGTCGGTGACGGGCATCCGGCCGAGCGCCCAGTTCGTCGAGAGTCGTTTCAGTTCCTGATCGATCTCGTCTCGATGCGCCATCGTTCCTTCGAGCAGTTCGGTGGCGAACGTGGTGAGCAAGTTTCGACCTTGCAAGCGCGAGCGGATGAACCGACGCGACGCAGCAGCGTCGCGCCAATCATTCAGATCAGCTTCGTAAAGAAGTTGCAAGACAATTTCGCGTGCTCGTCGTCGTGTAGCCATGCGTGATAACATGCCTCACAAAGATAGAAGATGTCAACGGGACGGTTTTGTGGTTGCCGGGAGGCTCGGTTTTTCGCCCGTAGCACGAGGATTTTACGAAAGACATCCGTCCACCGGTGGCTCGGTGGAGGAACGCCGATGGCTGGGTGACGCCCGCGGCAGGCGGCGTCTCCGCGCCGCGTGAGCGTCCGATCATCGCGGCGATCAGATGGTGACTTCCGCGTAGGTCTCTTCGCTTTCCCAAAGGCGTACTTTGAACGCGGTGGCTCCGCTCTGGTCGAGCAGTTTTGGGCAGATCTCGTGCAGGAAGTGCTTGGCCATGTTCTCGGCCGTCGGGTTGCAGTCGAGTTCGTAGATCCGGTGCGGCTCGGAGCTGCGGATCGCGTCGAGTCCGTTTTGGTCTTTATCCCACAAGACGAACGTGTGATCCCAGTTGTCGTCGATCCAGGTTTTGCACCGAGTCTTGAGTTGTTTGAAGTCGAGGATCCTGCCTACGGCGTCTTGTTCTTGACCGGTCACGTAGACCTCGAGCACGTAGTTATGCCCGTGAAGGTTTTGGCACTTTCCTTCGTGGCCTACCAGTCGGTGGCCGGCGCAGAAAGTGAAACGGCGCATGATAGAAATCGACACAGGTTGTCTTTCAATTCTTAGCTGAGTTTTCGATAGGGCGAGGATGCATGATGACGGCGCACGGCCGTTCTCTCGCAACCCATGATAGCGTGCTCGGCAAGGTTCGCACGCCCCAGGGTGGTTCGTCCTGTTTGGCGTCTTGCCGTGTGGTGTCGACCGATCGTCCGGGGTTCGGTTTGCAGATAGGCGAAGACGCAGGGAGCAGGACGCAGGAAGCGAGGGGCCTCGCGACTGGTCATTCAAACGGGCTTATCGCATTGCCTGTTATTCCGGAAATTCGCCCGGCGAGATGTGGGCGTTGCTTCGCGATTGGGAATGAAGGATTATGGGGTTCGCGTGCGTCGACGAGAAAACGGCGGTTTGTAGGGTATGCCGATACTCTTGGCGAGTTTCGCTGCCCTTGAGAAATACATCGGTGGCGATGCGTTTTCGTTAGAAATGGATTCGACGCAACGTTAGCGGGTTTTGATCTCGCCGTCGTGCGGTTCGCGCCCGAGGGTGGTGTTCATGTCGTGATTCGATTTCCGGTGGCGGTACGAGACGAAACGATGAACCGGGCCGCGAGGTTGATACTCGTCGGACGCTTCCGTTCCGACGCGGCCGGCCATCTGCAATTGCCCGGCAATCAGATTGACTGATTCGATGACGAGTGGTTTGATGACGAAACGCGGGTCTTCCTGAGGGATTTCGACTAAGGCGATCGGTCCTGACTCGGTGAAGTCCCAACGGATATCGAGGTCGCCCATCGCGGCTTCTTTGCTGATCTTTCGAACGAACGGTTCGAGCGGCAGCGGCAGGGCGCCGGCTTTCAAATCCGAAAGTGCGATTGCGAGCAGGTTGGGTTCCTCCGTCATCTCAACACTGAGTCGGCACGAGACAACGGTGTCCCATCGTTTGGATCGATAGCGGGCCGCGGCGAACAGTTCGCCATTTTCCAACGCGATCGCGGGATCCGATACGCCGTGGGCAAACAGTCGTCCAAACCGTTCGGGCAGTTCGCTCTGCAACCACGCGTTGATCTCCTCTTCGCTGAACGACGTTCGCCAGAAGCTGCCCGTCTGAGTTTGTTGTCGAACCTGTTCGACATCATGTTCGAGTTGGTTCCGCGCGATCTCGGCGATCGGTCCCGATTGATTGCGTGCTCGGTTGTAGAACTCGGGCACCTGTTTGGACTGCGATACCGCCCACCAACTGGCTCCGGAAACAGCGACAACGCAGACGGCGACGATCCCTATCGAGAATCGTACCCACCGGTTCTTGAGGATACTTTTGAAGCGGCTCATCAGATCTCCGAGATGGATAACGACAGTGGAGGCGAGGCGTTGTTTCAACCAGGCCGGGTAATATTGGAAGCGGTTTTGGCGCTCAAAACAACCGAAAGTCGTGCCGTGGCGAAGTCAATTCTGATGAAAATTGCTTAGAAACGCAGGGGTGTCGGCAACCACCTGCGAATCCGACCGGCGATCGTTTCCGAGGATTCTGAACTCGAATTTGTGCTGTTGGATGTCTGTTCGTTTTCGGCCTTTACGCGTGTTTGGGGGGGCACGGTTCGAGAATGTGTGCTGTTTTGTGATGAGTGATCTGTTGGCGAAGGTTGTGCGGAAACGATGCCTGATGGCGACTTCGCCGGCGGAGGTGTGATCGCACTGATGGCGGGCGTCGCGGAGGAGCCATCGCGCCACATCGGAGTTGGTCGCGGCACATCGAACGGAAAGCGGCTGCGTTTTTTACCGGTCGAGTTGTCTTCGGAATCCGTGTCGAGCATTGATACGGAGGTCGGTTTGGCGATTCGCAGCAGGTCTTTGGCCCAGTAATTCTTCATCAGCCGGGCGGCCGGTTTGAGGTCTGCGTGTTGCAGGCCTTGCACGGCCAAGTAAGCGAGGCTTTGCAGTTCGGAACGCTCGTTGGCGCTGGCGAAGTAGTCTGTCACGACGATGTCATCGATCCACACATCCGACGATGAAAAGTTGTCGATCGTGATACGAAGATTTCGATCGCGAGCTTCGTCGACATCGAGCCATTCCAGCACGAGTCGGCCGGTCTGCCACTTGCCGTCATTGGTGATCTGAATCGTTTGGCTGCGGCGGATCGGATGGCCGTCACGTTCGCCTTCGATGGCGACGCGGATTTCCGCCTTCTCGTTTTCAGCGTGGGCTGCCTTGGTTTTCTCGTCCGGTGAGAGTTCGTCTTTGGGGCCTTCGCCGCGGACTGACATCGAGACGCCAAGGCGACCTGCGATCGGCCGTGCGATCTCTCGGCTGATCAACCAGGATGCGGAACCGCTCGTCCCTTTGCCGCTCATGCGAATCGCCTTTTGCCCTTCGCTGAAGATCAGCGAGTCGAGCGTCACGGCGTCGGAAGGGTGGTGCGCGTGCATCCAGCCGGGAATCCCGAGTTCATGAGGTTGTTCGAACCCGCCGTTTGCGAGAAGGTTGCGGCAGTTCGTTTGCGATGGGGCGGGCGACGACTGGTCACGGGTGGCGGCGAGTCGGTCTGCCGCGGTCGTGCCGACGGAGACTGTTTGGGATTCGGTGCGTTCCTTTGCCGAGCCGGAAGGGCTGATTGCTCGCGTGACGCTCCATCGATCCGTTGACCACAGGGCGCTCGCCCAGCTCGACGAACCGTTGTCTTGCGTTTGGTCCGCGGTGCGCGTGGAAGCTCCGCGGGTAAAGCGTTGTTGGTGAGAGGCAACCATTGTCTGCGCCGGAGAGCGAACGGGTGAGGTCAGACCGGCGAGTTCGCCGAGCAATCCCAGGTTCTCGACGATCGTTGTGACCTGCGAAGTCAGCAGCGCGATTCGGGAGCGAGCGTCATCGATTTGCACGGTGTAGTGAAGCGACGGCGAAAGATTTGTGGAGGTGCAGGCGACGCTCGTCGAAAGCGCGGGGATAACGACTGAGGCGCCGTCGGCGGATTGTTCCGGCGTGCTCAATCGAGCCGATTCAATGGGAGCGGGTGCGATCGCTTGCCACTGAGTTGTTTCGGGAAGAGGGAAGGTGACACGCATCGGCCACGGTGCGTCGTTGATGCAAACCAGAACGGAGTGTCCGTTGAGATGTGCGTAACGAACGTGCACCAGCGAATCGACCGACTGACGGGGTTGAGCGGACGGGTTAGCGGTGAGCCAAAGAGTGTCTTTGCCCCAGCAGTTGGCCCACAATTCCAATGCCCCGCGTACCGAACCGGTGTCCGGGATGGCTTCGCCGTTGAGCAGCGTTTCGTCGATCAGCAGGCCGTGCCGGCAGGTGTTCGGTTCAGTGGAAGTCTTCGAATTCTGCGGCGGTGCGTAGCGTACGGCCCAGCGAGCCCAGTCCTGCAGCCAGCAATTCGCGGCGAACGCTTCATCGCGTTTGAGTAGCGGTAGGTCGTTGGGCAGGTTTGCTGAATCGGCCGTGTCGTCGGGCTGTGTTTCGGCGGTTAGCAGGTCGCTCGTGCTATCGCGGCATCCAAACCAAAGCAAGTCGGCGTCGGGTGCGGCGTTCATCGTTGGCGGAAAGTGGCCACGGATTGTTTGTGAGGATGGCCGCAGCAGTTTGGCAACGCGAAGCTCTTGAGAGGGTGTTGTTGAGCCAGGTGTTATTGATTGATCGATGCGGCGCAGCGTGACGATGTTTTCATTTCTCTCGGCGGCTGCTGCTGCGACGGATGGTTCTCCTGCCGCCTGTGACGTCGCGGGCGTTTGTTTGTCGGTGTTCTCTTTATCGATCTTCGGGGCGAATTCCCAAATTTGCAGTCCGAGCCGATTGGCTTTCGCTTTGACGCACTCGGTGAGCAGGTCATTGCGGAGTTTTTCTTCGCTGGTGGAGTCGACGTTTGATGCGTTGAGGACAATTCCGTCTGCGGATGACGCGAGGATCGTATCGAGTCGTTGCTCGATCGACTTCACAATGCTGCCCCATTGCTGGGCCGGCGTGGATCCTGTCTGGGAACCTCCCGAAAGGCCCAATGTGAATCGCGATGTCAACGACGATCGGGCTTTGAGTGGTTCTGCGGCGAACGCACCCGATGTGGAATCGAATTCGGGGAGTCCGGACCAACGCACGAGAGTGCCGCGCGGGGGAATCGCGGGTGTTGTGTGAGGCGTCGACGGCTCGGCCGCGGTGGCTTTGGCGGAAGGCAGGACGATCAGTGGCCAGGATTCGGGGGAGATTGTGGGATCGCTCGCGTCGTTACGCTCTCGAAGCAGTCCCCGGTCGAGGCTCAGGATTCCCCGCCATCGCGATGTGGCGTATTCGTGTGTGTCCAGTTTGATTTCGTAAACACCTTCGGCGAGCGGAGCAGCGAGCCGGAACTCCCATCGTGCGACTTGCGAGGAATTTTTCGTTGTGTCTGACTCGATGGCCGTGTCTGTTGAAACGTCGTTGGCCGCGTCGGCGCGAAGAAGCGTCGCTCGCTCAACGGTATTGCGGTTGGAGGTTGATGTGATCACGACACTGCATCCTGACCAGTGGTCTTCCGGGAGCGCACCGTTGTCGTCTCGGCGGCATTCGATCACGCCGTGGATCGATTGCGTGTCGTAGGCCAGCAGCGGTTGCACGGCGTCGTCCTCCACGAGGCGATCGGCACTGCCCGGTGTCTTCAGCGTCGTTTTGAGGGTGAGCGGCGGTTGTGCGTTGTCGGCGGGAAATGTTTGGGTTGGAGGGAGGTTCTCTTCCGCTCGCAGCATCGCCGTGGGGGCGACGGCGTGTATCCAAAGTAGCATCCCGGTCGTGACGACGATGCAAATTGACCGGCGAAAAACGAGGCAGGGGAAGAGTAGATCGATCACAGTAACGACGTCGCTCACGCTCGAATAGGTTCATGGGAGTGACTGCAATAAGCCAACTCGAAGCTAGTCATTCTTTCACCTCGGTCACAAGGCCGTTTTTTAGAATGGTGCCGTAAATTGCGGGGAATCGATCTGGTGCCGGTCGACCGCGGGATGTCAGAATGCGTGATCGAATTGATCTGTTTTCTCTCGACGAGACTCCCATGGCATCGAAGAGTCGATCGAAACCTATGCTCGACGCGGTGGCGTATGTCGTCGTCCGCGGAATTGTTTGCGTCATCCAGGTCCTGCCGTTGGACATGGGCGATCACCTCTGCCGGGGCCTCGCGGCGTTGTTGTCGGGGCCGCTGCCGGTTCGTGCGCGGACGATATCAGAAACGCTCGAGAAGATTTATCCGCGCGTGAATGAAGAGCGTGCGCGAGGTTTGACGCTCGCGATGTGGCATCATCTGATGTTGATGGTCTGCGAGGTCGCGTGGGCTCAGCGACGGTTGCACCGGGCGAACTGGACCGAGCATGTTCAATTTCAGGGCAATCGCCAGATGCTCGCGGCGAGTTTGTCGCCCCGTCCCTCGGTTCTGGTCAGCGGGCATTTTGGGAATTTTGAAATCGGCAGCTACACGCTCGGGTTGATGGGGATGAAGACGCTCGCGATTGCGAGAAAGCTAGACAACATTCACCTACATCGCTGGGTCGAGCGTTTTCGCGGAGCGAAGGGGCAGCAGTTGGTCGACAAGAACGGTTGTGCCCCGATCGTGGAGAAGTTCATGGACGAAGGCGGCACGCTGTCGTTGTTGGCTGACCAGCATGCCGGCGACAAGGGATTGTGGGTCGACTTTTGTGGCGTGCCGGCATCGTGTCATAAGGCGCTCGCGTTATTCTCGCTCGCGCATGAAGCGCCGATGTTGGCTGTTTACACTCGCCGCATTGATGGGCGGCCGATGCAATTTGAGTCGGCCATGATGGAGATGGTTGATCCGGCCGTGAAAGACGCAGAGGGCAAGACGAATCCAGATTGCGAATCGGTCGAAGCGTTGACGCGTTGGTACAACCGGCAACTCGAACGCACGATCGATCGGGCGCCGGAGCAATATTGGTGGTTGCACCGCAGGTGGCGAACGCCTTCACCACGAGTGGCCAAGCGTTTGGCGAAGAAACGCGAGGCGGCGGCGAAACTACGAGCTGCGGGCTAGTCGCAGAACGAGTTGTTCGAGCAAGAAACGGTCGCGTCCCTCTGCGCTGTGTGTCCCCTTGAGCCGCAAATCCGCGTCGAGCAGCCAACCGAGCAGTTGAATCGCGCGGGGACGTCCCATGCTCTGCAGTTGTTTCTTGGCTGATTGAATTTCGGCCGGCCGGCGGATGCTCGCGAGTGAGAGAATGTCTTCGAATTGCCACGGACGTCCGGTGCGTTCACGCTGCTCGATGATGGTCGTGGCCATTCCGAGGCGTCGCAGCGACCAGGAGATTTGTGGCAGCAGCGCGATCGCTTTCTGCCCGCCGGTAAACAATTTATCGAGTTGTTTGAGAGCTTCGGCGGCATCGCCACTCGCGATCGCATCGGTAATTTGCCAAACGGTTTTGCCTTGCCAACCGGCGACGACGTCACGAACGAGAGGTTCTTCGATTTTGCCGCCGACGTCGACATAGAGAGCGAGTTTGGCAATTTCCGTGTCCAGCATCCCGATCTCTTCGCCCAGCATTTCGACCAACGCATCCGCGGCGCCGGCGGCGAGTTTGACTTGATGTCGCGAGGCGATGTATCCGGTCAGGAACTTTCGTCGCGTTGCCGCGGTGACGCCTTGTTTGGTGTCGGTGTTGTTCCCGCAGTAGACCAGCAGATGGTCTTTGTTGGCCGCTTTGTAGAGACGCGTGTTGCTCGCGAGCGAATCCAGTTCGATCACGAACCGGGTGCTGTCGCCCGGCGCGGCAACATACTTTTCCAGTTCCGTGCGGTGGTTGGAAACGAATTTGTCCGCCGAGCGGACCGCGAGGGTACGTTTATCCCCGGCGTCGAAATCGAACAGCGAAGCGGTCGCGAGGTCGTCCTTGAGGTCTTTCCAACGAGTCGTTTCGCCGTCGAATTGGGTCCAGTCGCCGTCACCGACGAGCGTTTCGATGGCCCATCGACGGAGCGTGGCGTCGTTCCCGTAGATGATCGCGAGCGAATCGCCCGCCGTCGTGGGCGTCGTGCCCGCGACGTATTCAAAAGCGTGTTGTTTCGGCATCCCTGTTAGATACCACGTTCCTTCGCGAACGAATAGATGCGGTATTTTTCCTGATCCGGCACTTCTTCTTGGACCTTCAGGCCGCCGTATTCGTCGAAGATCAGCACCATGCCGGGTTCGGTCAGTTCATCGTCCTCGACGATCGAGAGCGGGTTGCCTCCCTCGAGATCGATCACTGTTGATGTCGACAGCACCTCGGCCTCTTCTACTTTTTTGATTTGAAGGTTGAGAGGGTCGATGATGTCGGCCGTGCCTTTGTAGCTGAGCGATGAGCCTTCGGTTCGGCCGTTGAGCCAGAGGGGCATCGGTGCGGCGTAGGTTGCGTTGTGGGCAAAGTTCAGCAGGTCGACTTTGGGCGGTGCCTTGAAGTAGTCGACTTTCTTTCCGGCAACGCTAAACGTCCGCGGACGCACCGGTTCGACCGGGCCAGCGTACAGGTTGCTCAGCGTGGGCAGTTCGGCGGGTGGGCTCGCCTCGCTCCATGGGCTCCATCGTTGGAAGTCACGCTTCTTGGTTTCTTCTGCCTTGAGCATCAAACCTTGCACGCGAGCGTAAACGTCCGCGCCGAGCGTTGCACTCTTGGGTTGCTGCAGCGGGTTGGCGGGGAAGTTCGGGTCTTGGACCGCGTAACGGACTCGATAAACATACTTTTGACCCGGCAGTGGGCTGAGTTTGTCACCACGTCGGGCAAAGTCGTAGAACCGCATGAGTTTGTATTCGACCGGGTTTTCGTCGAGCGTTTGCAGGCCGGCGGCGACGCCCATCCCCATGCTCATTCCCATGTCCATATCCATGCTCATGTCCATCATGGAGTAATCCATTCCCATGTCGCCCATTCCCGTCATCGTTCCGGTCGCGTTGGGGTCAGCGAGGGTCATCTCGTCGGGGTTGATTTCCTCGACCTGTTGCGACTCCTCGTAAAGGATCTTGTCTTCGATCTCGCGACGCGATTCCATTGGGATCAATGGGTGGAGGGCAAAGTCGGAATAGTCGCTCAGCAGAATCGGTGGGATGTATCCGGTGATGTTCAAATCACGGTAGTCCGCCGGTACCAATTCGGGAGCGTAGCCCGCCCAGACGAACGCGGCACGTTTCAGGTCGCTTTCCCGCGAACCGATCAGAACCCAATCTTCTTCGACGAGTTCATCGACTGACTTCTTGGTGACGTTAGCGCGTTGGATCTCGTAGTTGAAGTAGAACGGTTGGTCACGTTGTGGCAGGAACCCATCGGCATCGAACAGAGCCGCTTTGTACGATTCGGCGATTTCTTTGTGAGGAACGACTGCGGTACCGGCGATAAACCACGCACTCTGAGGCACCGGTTGTTTGCCCTCTCGCATCGACATGCCACCAGACGATGAGTTGGCCCGATAGCCAAAGTTGTATTCCGGTGCGAGGCTGCGGGTTGGTCCCATGGTTCCCATTCCCATCATGTCCTCTCCCATCATCCCTGGCCCCATCATTCCGGGGTCCATTCCCGGGCCCATCATACCGGGGTCCATCATGTCCATCCCCATCATCTCCATTTCCATCTCGGCCATGTCATCCATGCCCATGCCACGTCGCGAGCGGGGTTTTTTGGGTTTGGGTTTCTTCTTCTTCTCGACCATCTCCAACTTCTCAGCCGGTTCGAGGTCTTTTGCGCGATAGTTGCCGTTGCTCGACAGCACCGCGTACGACTCGATGTGACCGCTCGTGCGCAGCGCCCGTGGCGGCAGCAGGGTTGGATCTTGTCGTCGGGTGGATTCACTCAGCGGGATCGGGATCCAGGTTTTTTCCGGGTTATAGGTTTCGTAGGCGACATACTCGTTCTTCTTCGCGAGTTCCGCATCGATATCAAAAGTCGGCTCGCGCTCAGGAATGATCTGTTCGCTGTGATCGTCGTCGATGCTCGCACGAACCTGTTTCGCTTCGCTGACGAGTGTGTCCGGATCCTGTTCCTTGGTCATGTCCGGCATGCTCAGTCCGCCGTAGACCATCCACGCAGATGCCAAGACGACCAGCCCGACGACCATCTTCTCGCCGTGGTGGATGAAAAAGTCTTTGATCTTGTCGGTATCCATGGGGTTCTCCTACGGAGATTTTTGCTGTGAAGCGATGAGAAGAGTGAGGAGGCGGCAGTCGATGCCGCGATGTATGCGGGGCAAGGTGGAACACGCGAGGCGCGTTGGTACGATTCCGTTTGCGGCGAATCAGTTGACAGCGAGGGGCTGGTCCGCTGCACCACCTGGTTGTACCGGATTGTCACCGGGTTGGCCAGGATTTTCGCCGCCAGGACCCGTTGCCTCGGGCGCGGCGGCAGGCGCCGTTTCGGGGGTCGCCGGTGGCTCGCCGGTAGGTACCTCGTCGGACGCTGGTTGACCGGGGGCCGGTGCTTCGGGGGCGGGCAGTGCCGAGTCGGGAGCCGCGACGTTGCCGGCTGCTTTTTCGTTCTCGACCTTTTCTGCCATCGTTTCGCCGTCGATGACCGTTTCGGACGTGATCTGATCGACACCGAGTTTGTCTTTTTGAGGCGGGTTATAGATGTGAATTAGGCCATATACCTCAACGGTGACATCGAGCGGGAAGCGTTCTGAGGACGGATCCGAGGCCATCGCTCCCATGCCTGGTCCCATTCCCGGTCCCATGTCCATTCCCATATCCATTCCCATGTCCATACCCATATCCGAGTCGGTGCCACTGCGGGCGGCCGCACCGGGGCCACCCAAGATACGAGTCTGGACGACCTGAACCATCAGCGGAGCACTACCACAAGCGGCGAGCAATTCGGGGATTGCGCGTTGATCGATGACGACCGACATCATCACGGGAACCCGTTTGGCAACCTTCAACGGTGCGTCCGACGGCGATTCGCTTTCGAAGGCAGAGCGAAGCGTTGACCCGGTGATCGGCTCGTATTCAGGGTCGACGTAACGGTTATCGGCGGGGTCGATCTCGGACATGCCGTCCATGCCCATGCCCATCCCCATCCCCATATCCATTCCCATGTCCATCCCCATATCCATGCCCATGTCCATTCCCATGTCCATGCCATCCATTCCCATTCCGTCCATTCCCATTCCCATGCCGCCGATGCCGGGCGACGCAAGGCTGCCGGCAACGAACCGCACTTTGCTGCCCATCGATAATTTAATGATTTCGCGGATTTGGGCTTCGAATGGTTGTTTGGCTCCGTCGTTGACGTCGGCGATGATCGCGAGCAACTGACGCAGGATCCACAGGTTTTCTTGGCTGTAGTAGATCTCTAGTTCGTTTGGGCGTCGGGACGCCCATGGGAACAGTTCGCTGACCAATTCGGATTGGGCACCGTTGGACCAACGAACGAGTGGTCCTTTTTTGACACCACTGATGCTAATGTCACTCATGCCTGTGCCCATGCCCATGCGGCCACCCATTCCCATGTCCATGTCCATTCCCATGTCCATACCGCCCATTCCCATTCCGCCCATGCGTGCGGCGGAAGACGTGTCGAAGCTGGCCGTCCATTCGGCTTTGGCGATTTTCGCGATGCTAGGCAGGACGTTGGCGATGTAATAGCGATACTGTTGCAGCAACGCCGTTGGGATCTTTTGTTCCTCGAGGATCGGGAAGCTGATATAGGACTCGATCGGAATCTTGTCACGGTAGTGATCGAGCAGCTCGTCGCTGAGTTCTTCCTCGGGCCAAACGAGAATGTCCTTTTGCTTCTCGAAAACGGTGCTCCAGGCGTCGAGTACCTGATCTTCCCGTTTCTCGATCATCTCTTCCATTTTCTCATGAGAGATCGCGTTGGGGTGCGTGGGGATCTCCGAACGAACGCTTTTGACCTTGCTGATGTCACCACGGATCGCACTGGCACGGGAATCACTTTCGGCCACCAAGTCGCTGGTTACTTTGAACCAAACGCCGAGTGA
>JBICHZ010000173.1:0-5992 GCA_043101355.1 Rhodopirellula sp. JB044 | reverse complement strand
TGTCACTCCTCTCGCCGACGAGCCCCTCGCAGCACCGGGAGTGAGAGCGGGTTTGACGTGTTCCGAACGCAGTCCACTCTCGGTGGGCTGCCTGGAAACCAGCGTTTTCTCGAATTTCACGCGTGATATCCTCTGCCGGGCCACCTGGATGCTGTGCGTCATCGCCGTGCCTGTGATGACCGGGTGCGGCTCAGACGATCGCGAAGCACGCGGCCTCGCCAGCCAAACCGATGCACCGTCGCCCTTCGCCTCGCAACACGTCGCGGCGAATTCGTCGATCACCACTCGCGCCGAATTGACCATCCGCGAGGCCTACCTTGCGTCGATCGCCACCCCCGCCGAAACGGGCACGATCGACGACGCCGCAACGACGCTCGTGGCGGCTCAAGTCGACGAGGACGCCGATAAGAACGCAGGCGAGAATGCGGACGAGGACGCAAACTCGGAAGACGACGATTCCGACACCGGAAACGCTGAAGAATCGGCGACAACAACAGGCAAGTTCGACGAGGAATTCGATCCGGCCGAGATCGACACGAGCGAAGACGAAGCCGTCGAGCCCTCCGCGTCCGACTGGCGCAACGCCGAACTCGTTCCGACACCTCTGCCACGCAAAGAAATCGTCGCCGAGGAAGTCCCCACTCCTCTGGGCATTCCCGAGAACGCGCGGGTCGTTCGCAAACCACCGATCACACCACGCACCCGAGCCGACGTGACCGCGGTCACGCCGCCGGCCGGGGCACCGTTGTTGGCATCGCCAGGGGAAGATCTACCAACCGCCAATGACGCTTCCGCCCGGATCGCCGCTTCGCCGGTTGAGTCGACGCGTTCGAACACCGACACGCTGATGACCGAAGGCAACGCGGCGACGGACTCGCCCGATACCGTCCAACACGGCACGCGGATCCTCGACCAAGCGGTTGCGGCGGCCGAGACGGCAGCCCTCCCGGTGACCGGTCTCGGCGGCCCGGTCGATTTTCAGAAATGGCCGGCTCCCGACGTCGCGCTTTTCGTCACCGGACAACAACACGGCTACATCGAACCCTGCGGATGCACGGGTTTGGAAAACCAGAAAGGTGGGGTCGCACGCCGGATGACGTTCGCCACCCAACTGCGACAACAGGGCTGGGAATTGATGCCGATCGACGCCGGGAACCTGATTCGCCGGTTCGGCCGCCAAGCGGAAATCAAATTCCACCGGTCGCTCGAAGCTCTCCGTAAAATGGGTTACGTCGCTGTCGGTTTTGGGCCCGACGATGTGCGAATCGGCGTGGGCGATTTGATCCAAGAAGCCGCCGCCGAAACTCCCGAAGACGCGGTCTACGCGTCGGCCAACGTGGTCCTCCTCGACCCGTCGCTGATGCCCGCCTACCGAGTCGTGGAACGTGCCACAATGAAGGTAGCCGTGACGAGCATCCTCGATCCGGAATCGCTCGAATCCACTCTCAACGAAGAGGTGATTTTGAACGATCCGCTCGAATCGGCACAAACCGTCATGACACAGATCAAGGCCGAATCGCCTGACTACACGGTACTGACCTTCTACGGCACCGAAGAGGCCGCACGAAAATTAGTGACCGAGGTGGAAGGCATCGACCTCGTGGTTGTCGCCGGCGGATACGGCGAACCGACCTACCAACCCGAGGCGATCGAAGGCTCTCAAACCAAGATGGTCCTGACGGGCAACAAAGGCATGTATGTGGGCCTCGTCGGACTCTATAAAGACGCCGAGATGCGTTACGCCCGCGTTCCTCTGGACGACACGTTCGGCGATGCACCTGAGATGCGACAGTTGATGGCGGAATACCAATTCCAACTCCGCGACCTGGGCCTGGAGAACCTCGGGCTCAAACCGATCCCACACCCATCAGGCGAAAAGTTCGTCGGCTCGGAAACCTGCGGCGAATGCCACACCACCGCCTACGACATCTGGGAAAACTCGCCTCACTTTGACGCCACGGAGAGTCTCGTGCATCCGGGCGAACGGGGCGACGTTCCCCGACACTTCGACCCCGAATGCATCTCCTGCCACGTCACCGGATGGAATCCGCAGAACTACTACCCATATCTGTCGGGATACCTCAACCTCGAAGCCGATTCGCATCTGCACGGCAACGGATGTGAAAACTGCCACGGTCCCGGCGAATCTCACGCCGCGGCAGAAAACGGAGAGATCGACGTGACCGACGAGCAGCGTGCCCAACTGCGAGCCGCAATGCAGTTGCCGATGGAAAAAGCTCGCGAAAAATGCATGGAATGCCACGACCTCGATAACAGCCCGGACTTCCACGAAGAGGGAGCGTTCGACGACTACTGGGCCGAGGTCGAGCATTACGGCGTCGACTGAGTCGACTTAGGCCGTCGAAAGGGTTGCGAAACGAAACCGACGGTTGTCGCCTGTGAGCCGAAGTGCGTGAGCACTCGGGTTTTCGGCGGGGTGGGTCTCAACATCGCTCGAGCGTTTCCACCTGAGGCTTTACCGCCGTTCGGCTTACAGAACGTCGTTCGGGCTCTCCGAGACCGAGAATCAACAATGTTGAGGCCGTCATACGGAGCATGATCTACCCAGACTCTGCCGACGCGCTCGCGCAAAGCCTTCTTTGATCATGACTTCGGTCGACCATCCCGGTCTCAGAACGGAAGTCCGAGCGTCCATCCAACCGTAAAAACAGGCAAAGTAGGCAGTTTGCGGTGCGGTTCTGAGGTAGCAAATGCCGCATTAGTTAATGGTAGATCACCATGCGACGGGCGAACGCGTATCGCGATTCGTCCGATCGGGACATTTTTGGCGTTGAAAACCACAGACCTGATGAGATTTTGACGCAGCCGTAAATATTCGCCAATTTGTCCATTCTGCGTTTGCATTTTTCATTGCTTTGAACGCGCGTCGTGATTCTACTGAAAAGACGATGCAGGGCCCCCATCCTGGACAACGGAGCACAAGCGGTTGGGGGGACTCCCCACGTCGCCTTTTCTCCGGCATCGTTTCTCGAACCATGACCACTGATCAGCTCGGACGAATTCGATCGGGTCGGCCGCAGAAACTCGCCGCTGACACTCATCCACATTGATTCGCAGCCAGGCAATTCAGGAGCTCCCCTCGTGGTCTTTTTCAAACGCGCCCGTTCTGACCAACAGTCCTCACGTCGATCGAGCCGACGTCCCATCACCAGAGACAACGAGCGGGCTCGCAAACGACAATGGATGCAGCGCATGCTGCGACATGAGTCACTCGAGCACCGGCAATTGCTCGCCGGCGACGTGCTCACGTTCAACGCGGTTCCGGGATCGCCAACCACGTTGAGCCATGACGGTACTCAGCCACAAATCGAATACACCGACGATCAGGGCGCTCCGCAGGTCGTTTTGCTCAGTGGTTTTGAATCCATCGTTTTTGAGGGATCCGCCGCCGACGACGAATTGATCGTTGACTTTCGAGGCGGCAACCCCGTGCCGGCGGGCGGTATCGTCTTCAACGGCGGCATGCAGGGCGCAGGCGAAGGCGACACGCTGACGATCTTGGGTAGCTTTACCGATCAAGAACTCAACTACACCGACGTCGGTGCAACGGGCAAAAACGGTAACGTCGTCGTCGATGGCACCGTGATCACTTACACCGGGTTGGAACCGATCAACGCGGGCAACGCGGCCAACACGATTCTGAATCTGCCCGTCGGACTGAGCAACAACGCAACGTTGCAGAATAGTGCCAACGCGGGCGAGATTGAAATTATCGACAACGGTGCCACTTTCGAAGACACCGTGATCCCCAACCCGACGGTTTCTCTGACAGTGAACTTGGGCGATCAAGGGGATGTACTCTTCGTCAACGAACTGGACCTCGCGTACTCGGCAACCACCACCGTCAACGGCGGTGCTTTGGGCGATCTCGTGGACGCAGGCTCGAACACCAACGGCCTTACGATCCTGGGCAACGGCGGCGACGATGTACTGATCGGTTCGTCGGCAGTCGACACGATCAACGGCGGCGACGATTCAGATATCCTCGTCGGGGGATTGGGGGCAGACATTCAATTTGGGGATGCGGGCGACGACCTCTTCATTTGGAACAACGGCGACGGTCCCGATGACAACACCGGTGGTCAGGACGAAGACACGTTCCGATTCAACGGCGCCGACGGCGCGGACGATGTTTTGATCCTCGGCCCCGGTGCAGGCGATGGTTCTCTGGTCGGTGCTGATTTCAACCTGCAGCGGACTGCTCCTTCGGCGTTCTTCATTGAAGGGGCAACGATCGAGAATGTGGAACTCAACGGCCTCGATGGTGACGACGATATCACCGTCACCCCGAGTGCGACGTTGAACGTGAGCGTTGACGGTGGCGCCGAAAACACGGCAGATGTTTTGCACATCGATGCCGCAGGCGCCGATGTCACCTTTACGCCAACCACCGTGACGGTTGCGGGAAACAATCCGGTCACCTACACGAACATCGAAGAACTCGACATTCAAAACGCGGGCCAAACGGAAATCGTGGGCGACGCCGGCAACAACGTTCTCGAAGTTACCGGTAACGGAGCCGACGACGACCTGTCCGTGACCCTCGACGGAATGTCGTTCACACTGAACACGTCAGCGTTGAGTTTCCAGGGGCTCGACGGCGACGACGTCCTCGTGATCAATGAAACGGCAGGCGGATTACCGAGCCTGACAGGAACCGCCTCGGACGCCCACACCAACGATCCGTTCGACACGAGCGGTCTCGGGCCGGCCAATGTGGGCATTCACTTCGACGGCGGTGGCCAGAATGATTCCGTCATCGCAAACTTCACAACGGCGCAGGACGTCGCGTATTTCTCCGACCTCGTAGACGACTTAAACAGTGGCGTGGTCAATGTCTCGGGCGTCTTGACGCTGTCGTTCGCCGGCCTCGCACCCATCGGGCTGTTTGGTGCGGGCGGTTCACTCACGGTGGATGCCACCGGAACACCTGCGACCACGGTACTCACGCTGGCCGACTTGGCACCGGCGGGTGACGGCGTCAATCAAATCACCGGTGACGGCGGTTTTGAAACGACCACCTTTAGCGGATTTGCCAACCTGACTCTGCGCGGTGGTGACGGGGCAGAAACGATCACGCTCGCATCACTCGATGATGCGGATCCCGATGGAGCAGGACCGGGGGTTGCGTTGACCAACGTCGCGCTCGATGGCGATAACACCGCGGGAACGGATCTATCCAACGACACGATTCTCGTTGAAGCGGTCCCTTCCACTGTGACCGCAACCATCACCGGAGGTGCCGGAAACGACGATATCCAGGTGGGGTCGGCCGGAGGTTCTCTCGATCCGATTTTGGGCAACGTCATCGTCGCGGGCGAAGAAAATGACGCCGCCCCGTCGACCGACGTGAACGTCACCGCCAATGGCAACACGGTCACGTTTTCCGAGGCCGATGGCGACCGGTTGTATCTTCAGGATGGTGGCGATGCCGACGCCGCAACCTGGAATATCGATGACGGTTCGGTAATGCGTAGCGGCGCGGGAACAATCACATATTCCTCCATCGAAACTCTTTGGGTCGATACCGGCAGCGGCAATGACGACATCAATGTCCTCGACACCACGGATATGTCGATCACCGATATTTTCGACTTAGGCGGTGACAACGATATCGACGTAACAACGACGGGCGCAGGTTCACTGCTGCTCGTCGCGATGATCGGCGGCAACAACGCGGTCGACATCGCATCGACCGGCGCGGACAGCGTGACGATCGTCTCCGCAGACAGCGGCAGCGACGACCTCACGCTGCAATCCAGTGGTGAAGGCTCCGGCGTTGAACTCGACGGTGGTGATGGAGGTGACAACATCATCATCAACGGCACCGGCGGCAACGGGTCGGTGGTGGTTGTCCAGGGCAACGAAGGCTCTGACGTGATCAATGTCAACGCCAGTGCGGCAGACAGTTTCACCGATGTGTTCGGCGGCGGCGATGACGATGCGATCAACATCGATGGTTCGGATCCGA
>JBICHZ010000172.1:0-3228 GCA_043101355.1 Rhodopirellula sp. JB044 | reverse complement strand
GTTACGATCTCGAGGACGGTGCGAGGTCGGGGCGGGTGGTGTTGCACGAAGGAGTAGAGCCTCCAAAATACCTGCACAAGAAAAACACGTGTGCCTCCGGGACACCGGCGAGCGACGGGAAAACGGTCTACGTTGCGGTTCAGGTCAACGACACGATTCAGGCCAGTGCGGTGTCGCTCGACGGGACGATTCTGTGGCAGCGTACTGTGGCGCCGTATCAGGTCAGCAGCAAGTTTTGGTTCGGCTACGGCTCGTCTCCGTTGTTGACAAACGATTCGGTCGTGGTCGCGGTAGATGTCGACAACGATGACCGTGGTTTGTACGCGTTCGATAAAACGACCGGCGAGCCCAAGTGGAGAGCGGCCCGGCCGAGTCACGCGAGTTACTCTTCACCGATCCTGGCTGACGTCGATGGCAAGCAGCAAATCGTGATCAGTGGCGGTGCGCTGGTTGCGTCTTATGATCCCGAGACCGGTCGCGAGTTGTGGTCGATATCAGCGACGAGCGACACGACCTGCGGTACCGCGGTTTGGAACGACTCGATGGTGTTCGCCAGCGGCGGGTACCCCGATGCCGGGACATACGGGATTGCGGTTTTGAACAATAAACCGAAGGTTGTTTGGAGGAACAAAGTGAAGTGTTACGAGCAGTCCATGTTGTTGGTCGGCGACTATTTGTACGGCATCGGGAACAACGGCGTCGGCTATTGCTGGCGGGCATCCGACGGAACCGAAATGTGGCGTCAACGAATGAAGGGGCCTCACAGCGCGTCGCCATTGCTGATCGGAGACCGCATTTACTCATCCAACGAACGCGGCGAAACGTTGGTCTTCCGAGCGACGGCTGATGGTTTTGAAAAACTAGCGAACAATCGGCTCGGTGACAGTTCCTTCGCCACGCCTGTGTACGCCGACGGAAAGTTGTTGTTGCGTCACGCATCCCGAGAGTCCGAGCAACTCAACGAATACCTCTACGCAATCGGCCAATAGCCCGGTGGATTTCCAAAAAGGTGTCGGACACCTTTTTGGTTAGCTGATCAGGTTTTCGCCTTGTTCGAGTTCTTCGGATGCGGCGTGTTGTTGGACGGAGTGGTCGTTGTTTTTTAGGCCGCCTTCGGACGTCGAGGATTCTGCTCGGTCGTTGTCGAGCTTTTGGGGAGCCGTTGGCGATGTGGGATCGGATGAGGTTTCGAGAGTGGTTTGGGGCGGTGAGTCGAGCATCGCGACTGGGACGCCTTTCGGGAAAACCACTTCGCGGGATTCGTCGGGCATGCTGATGTTTGCTGCGGCGAGGGCCGTTTTGGCTTGCCGCATCAATGCACTCGAGACACTCGCGGCGTCGAATTTGCCGGAGTCGAGCCAGAATCGCGTGACCAGGTTTACGGTTGCCGCGCCGAGCGAATCGACCAGCACCATCGGTTCGGGATCGTCGAGAACGGCTTCGTGTTGTTTGAGGACATCGTAGATTTGCTCCTGCGCCTCGGTGACGCTGTCGTCGTATCCGATGCCGACGACGAACTCGCGACGGATCCGTGGCGACGAGGTGTAATTGGTCACGACGGCTTTGTAGACGGTGTTGTTGGGGATCTGGATATGATTGCCGTCAACGGTCAGCAACAGTGTCCCGCGGGTCGTCACCGTGCGAACGAAACCTTTGTGGCCTTCGAGTTCAATGAGGTCTCCGACGCTGAACGGACGGTTGAGGCTGATCAGAATGCTCGAGAGATAGTTTTCAGCGATGTCCCGGAAAGCGAAACCCAACGCCAAGCCGACCAAACCGGTGCCTCCCAAAACGGTGACCGCGAGCCGACTCAGCCCGGAGACTTTCAATGCGACGTAAACGCCGATGAGCATGACCAAGACCGCCACGGTGCTCGCGATTACCTGTTGCAGCAATTGGCTGTCGATCCGTCGGGCGGTGATCCGCCGTGCGAGCTTCGCGAAGATTTTTGCGATCAGGTAAGTCAGCAGAATTACCGCGGTCCCGATTGCCAACAATGGAACGAGCTGGACGAAGTCCGAACCGAGTGTTCGCAGTTGATCGACCGCGGGGGTGATGTCCCAGATCGAACGCTGGGCGACTTCAATTTCGTTGACGACGGCGACCACGTCGGAGGTTTTTTGCGCGACACGTTCGGCCCACTCGCGGTGCGATGAGTTGTCAGCGGTGCCCTTTAAAAAGACCACGCCTTCATCGGTCCAGACATCGACGTCGTCAAACCAATTGGTGGCCTCGTAGATGTTTTGCAGGCGCACGGAGATGTCTTCGTCGACCGCGACCGGTTCCACCTCCACCTTCTCAGGTGTTTCGATTGGTTTCTCGTCGGTGTCCAAGAGCGCGGACGGTTGCGCAGCGTCCTGGGCATACGTGTGCGAGGCAAATAACGGGAGTCCGATACTCGCCAGCAGGAAGGCGGCGTAAAGCCCACACGGGGTGACGTGTGGCATCGAAGCGATCGCCCGCGGTTTACCAAAAAGGTGTCCGACACCTTTTTGGGCGTGTGGTTTGGTCGAGTTCGTTAGCTGGTTTTTGTTCATGCCTGGTGGTCGACGCAAATGCCGTTCCAAACTTGGGCCGCCGGTTGTTAGACGCCGCGCCGCTACTCACATTGGCCGCAACATCAAAACCATCCCATGGCAGGTACGCGTTTCGAATAGAATATGGGCGTCGCGTGTCCCCGCCCTGGAGTCTTTCAATGAATTGTCGTTTGCTCTGTCTTCTCGTACTCGCCTTCTTCACCCGTGTTGCGTTTGCCGACGAGGCTGCTTCTGCGTCTTCATCGAAAGCTGCCAACGTGAGTGCTGTTTCGACCGAGCCGGTTCAGTACTCGATCTCAGTCGCGGAGTATCGCTTCGAAGATGCGTTTGACAGCGACTCCTCCGAAGCGGAGATTCTGAAGTTGATCCGCGACCGCCGGATCTCGCCTGCGGAAACGATTCGGCTGACTACGTTGACCGGAGTCAAAAGCATGGTTCAGTTTGGTCGAAGGGTCGCGGTCGTCACAGGCACGGCAACCGGGCGTGGAGGCGTCGTGCGTCAAACGAAAAATTTTGAATTGGGAACACTCATTCAAATTGAGTTGAACCCTCATCCCAAAGGTGTGATCGGTTCAATCAACTACGCGACCTCACGACTGGGAGCGGACCGAGGGGAAGACATGCCCGCAGACGTTGTTACGAAATCAACCGACGCGACTCAAATCTACGAAATTGGAAAACCACGTTTGCT
>JBICHZ010000171.1:0-18243 GCA_043101355.1 Rhodopirellula sp. JB044 | reverse complement strand
TCAAAGCGTACACGTTCGCGGACCTCGGCCAAGCATTCATCATCGACAGCCTCCCTGGCGAAGAGAAAGAACAATTCCTGTCGAGCGTCGGTGTGGGCTGCCGTGTTGCCGTCGGCCAGAAAGGATCCTTGCGATTCGATTTCGGGCACGGCTTCAACGACGTGCTCGGAGCCAACGCAGGCGACCGCGTTCACATCGGATTCGTGTCCTTCTTTGGACCAACTCCAAACTAAGTATCAACTCGAGCTTGCAATCCAGTTTCACCTGGAATCGATCATCAACCTCCCTCCGAAGAGAAAAAAGGTGTCCGACACCTTTTTCGAGCCCTTCGAACCGAAACCGTTACGCCACAGCAGCTTGAGCTTATGCTCGTGCCATTCGTGTCCGGTACCGTTTCAGCTATTTGGTACCGGACAACTTTTCTTTATCTGCGGCTCACGTGCATCCACTTGTTCTGCGTTTTCTTTCAACAAAATGCGGACCGCAGTTGCAAGTTCTTTTCCCCTGAGACCGCGAAACCGCATAATTCCGCTTTTATCCAACACAAACGTCGACGGCCATCCCTCGATATTCCATCGTGCTGAGTGTCGGTTATCCTCTCCGTCCCACCAGACCCGCCAAGTAATCTCTCCTGATTCGAGAGACTTGTGAATTGTTTCAATCGTTTCATCGCCTTGAACTCCCAAGAAGGCGAATGGCTCATCGGCCATTTCATCGATCAACTTGCGATTGGCTGGGTACAATCGCTCGCAAGGTCCACACCCTTTGAATGAGAAAAATAGAACAACCACTTTTCCGTGGAAGTCCGAAAGTTTCATTCGATTTCCATTTGCATCCTTGCAGTCAATCGACGGAGGCGTCTTGCCGATCGAGTGGTTGATTTCAAACTCGATTGCGGGCAGGCGATCCGCGATGCGACCACAGCTAGCGTTCAATCGTTCTCTAGATTCACCTCGCTCAAGTTGGATTAACACCGGCGTCTTGTGCTCAGTTCGGGGAGTGATTGGTTCATCCGCGTAATCGTCTCGAATTCGGTCTCGTAGCACACGGGCTTCAGCACGCTTGCGTTCGATGCTGATGTCTTCTATCTCCGAAAGGAGCTTCTTGAGATCTTCGATTTGGTTCGAGTCAACCGGAACTGAGCGTTCCAAAACAGCAAGTCGCGATTGATAAATGCGAGGCAGGTTTGCCTCGAGAGCGAGATGACGCGCCAGTTCGCTCATTGCGTTTGCGCGAACGTGCTTGTGTGGCGAAGACGAAATCAGAGACCGCAAAAAAACTCTCGCATCGTCTTTTGCGGGCCCGCTAAAAACATAGCGAAACGTTGTGTCGATATCTGGATAGTCAAAATAGTGCTGGCGAAGGATTCGCAATGCGGCAATTTTACCTTTGGTTGCTGGGTAGTTGGCCACAGGGAAGTCCCCTTCAAATACACCGCCATTAGCAGCCAAAACTAGGTGATAGAGGCAGCTAAAACCAATTTCGGACCCGCGAGTTTGTCGTTCAAGAGCCAAAAAGTCGGCCACCATGGCGTTCATCGGGTAGTTTTCAAGAAATCCCTTGAGCAAATCCTCGCCCTCTTCTGCCTCTTGAGTAAAGAACTGTCTACGCAGTTCCTCGTAACGCGTTGCCAATTCGCCGAAGCGAGTATTGGCGTCAGATACCCCAATGTAAGATGAATTCCGGATGTTGCCCTGCGCGAAGCACACTGGCAACGGCACGGCGATAAGCAAGGTAAGATGAAGCAGAAGTGATTGCACTGGATTACTAGCGGAACGGTAGACATCACGCGGGAGGGGCGAGTGACTTGCAAGTAGACGGAGAAACGCAGCTCCCGTCGTCGCGTGCATGTGTACGCCCGACATGGGCGTGAACTTTGGGGGGCGTTTCCTTCGGGAAACCAGTCCCTTATACGAAAACGGAACTTGAACGACGGGCAAGATACCAAATGTAATCGATCGAGACGAAATACTAGGCGAAGGCAACTGCGGAAGGGCGACCAACCATGGGGAGGAAGCCTGCGAATATGGTGGAAATGCTGTCCGGCACCTTTGGGATGGAGGACTCCTTTGCGGCGATTGTTCGGAGGGATCGATGGCTGGGGTTGGGCGCGTCGCCGGGAGCAATGTCTCTGCTTTGGTGATCTGTCAGCGAAGACGAGCGAGAGCCGACGCGGTATTGACTTTGCGATCTTCCGGTGTTGATCGTGAGCTCTCGCCGGTCCGACCGCACGGACGTTGCGATCCGTTGCCTTGCGATTTGCGATCGGGGCAGCGACAATCTTATGAAAACTGTCGATTGCTAACCATCGTTCGTGCGATCCATCATGTAGGAGGACACAAATTGATTTTGTTATTCATGTCTATATTGCTGGCACTGGTGATACAGGTGCCGGTGCTGGCACAACCTCACTTCGAGATCGCGAAAGTGGATCAGGTCGGGACCTCGTTCAACACGGTCACGTGCACGATTCATGAAAACTTGTCTGGGCTTTTCGCTTACACCGGGGGTGATAGCAACAAAATCGATGTTTTCACAATTGGTGCCGATGGAAAACTCAGCCCGCTCGATACCTATGTTGTCACGGGCGAAAAGCAAGGTGTTCGAGGACTCATCACCGACCAGATCGACGGCAAGGATTTTCTGTTCGCTGGCCTGAAGGGTGGAAACGCGATTGAAGTTTTCGAGATCGCACCCGACGGACGCCTCAAGAGTGTGTTCGTTTTTGAGGACACCGACGAAACGCACCTGGTCAGAGTGATCACCTTGCAAGTGGTGCACATGAAGTCGGGCTCATACTTGTTTGCGGGTGGGCTGGAATCCAGTCCCGGGCTCGATTCATTCCGGATTCATACGGACGGCAGTTTGGAACTTGTGCAGGCGATGCCGGACACGAAAGACACTTTCACCGATGGCGTCATCGGCATGTCCATTCACCGCATCGCCGGCCAAACGTATTTGTTCACCGGAGGATTTCAGGACAACGGACTGAGCAGTTGGAGAGTGTACGAAGACGGAAAATTCGAAAACGTTTCCAACGTAGGCGACGACGCGACCCGATTCCTCAACGGAGCCTACCCGGTCATTTCATCGGCGGTGAAAGACTGGAATTTTGTCGTGGTTGGGCATCGCCATCATAGTTATTACCGGCCGACCGCGTGGGTAAAGGATCGGTACACGTATTACTATCACGGCGATGCAGTCAGCGTCTTCTGGGTCAATCCCGACGGGCAATTGGTGCCCCGTTCTGTTTTTCAAGGTAATAGCGAAACGTTGATCAAGGGACAGACTCGTCTACAGAGGTTGCCGATTGACGAGAACTTTGATCTCGTCGCCGTTGCAACACGGGATGACGAAAGCATTCAGCTCTGCTCGCTGAATGAAACCGGACGACTGGCTAATGCGGGCAAACTCAGTATCGGTTTTCCGGTCTACTACGGATTAACGGGCCGGAAAATTGGCGACAGTCTGTTTCTGTTCGCCGGTTCGGTGGAAGGTAACGAGTTCGTCTCCTACCGTCTCGATCTCAAGAGCGCGGAAATCGACAACGGTGCGAACCTGCCTGCCGTAGTGGAGAACAACAACACACAAGTGCTCAGGCATGTTGTCGCGTTTAGGTTCAAGGCAGACGTTTCCGACGCGAGGATCCAGCAAGCGGTTCAAGATTTTCGCGGTCTGGCAGAATTGATTCCAGAGATTAAGAGGTTCGAGGGCGGCAAGAACCTCAGTACCATGAGCAAGAACAAGGAATTCACTCATTGGTTTGTTCTGACGTTTGACAACGAGGAAGCACGAGACATCTACCTCCCTCACCCGGATCACATGCGAGTGGTTGAAAAGAACAAACCGTTGTTAGCCGATTTGTTGGTTGCCGAATATTGGGGGGAAGAGTAGACCGTGATCAAAATGCACTTTCGAAAGATTCGGCGACTGGATGAGAATTCTCTTCGTTTTGGATGCGATGTACCCGCTCGTATAAATTTCGGTGCCATGCAAATTCGGATCGTCAAACTCTTGTTGCTGTTTTTAGTTGCTATTTCTATTTCGATATCAGCGGCCGCCATTGCGGAGGCAAAGCAAAAGCAACCATTGAACGAGTTGGTTGCCAGCGGTGACCGGATCGCGAGCGTGGACGTGCTCACCGATCAGGGGACGTTTGAGTATCACCTCGATAACACGGGCGAGCGAGATGTGTCGGCGGCTCTCCAGGAAATTTTTGACCGGACCGCAGCACTCAAAGATGCCTCTGCCACACTTCGATTCCTACCGGGGGTGTATTTCATTGACGCGCCCATTCATGTGCGACTGGTCAGCGTTGAATTGGAGGGACGTGGGCACGGAGGATTGGATGTGCATGGCATGTGCCTGAAGAGCGGCACCGTATTCCAATTTGGAAAAAATACAGGTCCGAACTGCATCACATTCCATCAGGCCAGCCATTCGGAGTCTTTCCCGGCCAAGGAAACGCCTTGGGAAAATCAGAATAGCAAGGTCTTCGTCAATGGAATGACCTTCATGGGATACAACAACACAGGCGTCGATACGGACAAGGGATACAGTCGTTTTCGCAACGATGAGCCGAATTTCCGCGGTTTAAACTGGTGGCCTGCTGAGGGTCGGTACGGGGACGTCGAAAAGGAAGGTCAGCGTGCGTTGGTCTTTACGAGAAGGGGAAAGAACGAACTGTTGCGGGTCAGCCGCTGTTACTTCACCGATTTGTATGTGGGGTTGGATGTCCCGTACTGCGATGTCGCCTACATCACCGACAACTGGTTTGCGCAGTTGGTTTATGGAATTCGTATTCAGGACGGGCCGGTTCTGACCGTTAACAACAACTGTTTTGCCGACTTGGAGACCGGAGTCATCATCAGGCGGACCAAAGCTTCCAAGCTTAATGAGAACGGATTTGCCTACGTCAGCAAGTGTTTCGAGCTAGACGGCATTCACGACTCGACCGTCTGCAACAACACGTTAACCAATTGGAATAAGTCAACGGGCGCGGCAGCGTTTGGGGCGTTCGTGCATGTTGGGTCGTCTAAAAACCTCGTTATGAACGGAAACAGCATCAACCAAGCGATCGATAGCCGGTGCAAGACACGAACCATCGATCCCGAACCGAACGGTCGTGCGTTCATCAATATTGAGAAGTCGGAGAACTTGATGTTTGCGAACAATGTGGTGAACACAGTGCAGTCGCAGACGGTCTTTCGGTTGCATGATGTACGCAGGGCGGCGGTTACCGACAACATCATCACCTACGGGAAAGGCGGCAATGCGGTTGCCCAGACCGGCAACTGCTCTGAGATCTATTACCGTCCCTTGATTCCCGAGCATTCCGTGCCGATGGATGAATTTGTAGAATAAAAGACGCTCGCAGTGGGATCGGGGCAACCACTCTATTGTTGCTTCGAGATGGCGGTGACGGCGCTCCAGGTCGTTCCCACCTTTAATTCGTCGATCTGCCAGGTTGCTCGATCGCCGGTGGAGATTCGCAGCGAAGCGGGCGGGTAGCGGACGTAACGACGTTGTCCTGTCACCGTCCAGGTGGAAGGTTCGGTGGCGTCGACATGTTCCTCTGGTTGGTAGAGTCGCAGTGTGGGACGCACGATGGTTTCTTCTGTTTCGTTTTCCGCCGGCAATCTCAACACGCAGAGATACGTCATACCGGGAACGATTCGAGTCGCGGTTTTTGCAATTGAGTCCCCGCTGTTGATAAACGGGAACCCCTGCGTTGTAATTCCGAACGAGACGATTTGATGGAGCCTGCGTCCTCGACCGGGCAAGTCCGGTTCGAGAGAAATCACGAGCGATCGGCCTTGATCGTCCTGTGACGCAGAACTCTGCTGAATTAAAACCGCCACGAACAAACTTTCGCCCGATCCGACAACAAGAGGTTGGTTGAACGCACGGCGGAGGTCGCTGCCATTTGGGATTGACATCAACCGATGACCGTCGCGATCGATCCCGAATACCGCATCGGCCGGCGCGTCGATGATGTCTGCGAGTTGTCCCTGTCGACGACCACCCGCCTGTGACTTGCCGGCTTGCCAACCGTCAGACCAACCGAAACCGCTGCGCCCGCGTCGCACACGCCCGGCTAGATTTTCAAACCCGTCATACGCCAACAGCGCGTCACCGGCGGATTGTTTGATCTGCTGCTCCACACGCCGGACAAATTGTCGTTTGCCAAAGGGAATGAATTTCGACCGGGTCGGTTGGGACCGCAGGTAGCTCTTTGCCTGACCGGCGTCGATTCGTTCTTCGACATCCGCCTGCGAGACATTCCCCGCGTCATCCGGGATCCAAACGACTCGCCCGTCAAAGACATGGACTTCGGTCGCCTGTTCGCCCACCGACACACCGTACTCGGTTCCCTCATCGAGAATCCTTGACTCGGGCGTTCTCAGCACAAAACCGTTGGATAACTCCGTCACGTTGACATAAACGTTTCCATCGATCAGGCGTGCTGTATCCCGTGAGGTAACTTCGATTTCACATGGAGCCTGCAAGGTGATGTCTGTGCCCGAATCGAAAGCCAGTTCGGCGACGCCCTTTTGCAACGAAAACGCTCCGACTGCAAATTGGCCATTGGCTGATACGGGACGGATGGCCCATTGGCAATCGTCACGTTGCCGGATAACGCCCACGAACGGGTTCGCAAGATCGTTGCGAACAGGATCAGACACGACTTTGTTGCCCGGGTTTTCCGCCCGAGCAATTTCCTCTCGAGCAACTCGCAGCGGCATACCTACCTCAATCACGCCGACTTGGGTTCCGATGAACAGTAGGATTCCGGCCGCAGCGGCGAAGGCGATCAGGTACGGCCTGCGAATCATCCCGCGAAATGTTAACTCAGACGCCGGGCGCAGCGACTTCTGTGACGAAGGCTCGCTATCGCTTGCCAGTTCCGACTCCGCCGCCCAGGTGCGTAAGCCCGCTTCGATGTCCATGCGTTCTCGGAAGACGCCGCGGGCGGCAGGATCCACTTTTAGCACTTTCTGCAGGTCGGCGTGGTCCTCGGCGGAAATGTCCCCCGATACCAATTCGTCGATCCATTCCAGCAGGCGTTCGTTCTTCATGCGTGCCCACCTCCGGAGGCCAATCGGAGACGGATGCATTGTTGGAGTTTCTGCTTCAATCGCGCCAACTGCTTGTAGAGAGCGGTGCGTTCCCGCCCCAGTCCTTTCGCGATGTCGGTGATCGATTTGTTGCCGAGATAACACCGACGCAAAATCTCCTGCTGCCGAGACGGGAGGCCCGCCATGCAATCTCGCAGGGCGGTCAATCGTGACTCGCTGATCTCGTTTTCTTCCGCCGCTTCCTTCGCGAGCAATTCGACCAACTCCACATCGAAGTGCAGTTTGTTGCGACGTTGAACCGTCAAAAAATTGCGGACCTCGTTGAAAGCGATCCCGCACGCCCAATGGAAAAAGCTCGAATCGGAATCGAACAGGTCCTTCTTTTTCCAAATCACCATGCTCGTTTTTTGAAACACGTCTTCCGCATCCGCAGGGTTGACGAGTTGCTTTGCGATGAACGCGTACAACGAGTGACGATGACGCACCAGCAACGCTACCAACGCATCGGTCGATACCTCGTTATCAGAATCGGAAGGGGGCGGGGCGGCTGGCAAACGGTTCTCTCGTGATCAAAAAGTGCGATTGTCGGGCTACTCACTATCTTACGAGCGACGTGGAATTGGACGCAAAAAAGCTGCTTTGCAGAAAAATTCTTTTATTCCCGGGCAATCCCGATGCGGGCATAAGACAACGATTCAGCGGAACGAGTTTCCTTCTTTGCGAACTGCCTTTTTTGGAGCCCCGCATGTTGCTGCCCGTCATCCGATTCAGTCTTACATCGGTGTTGCTTTTGACGTTTACCGCCACCGCGGGTGCGAAGGAATACTTCGTCAGGATTGAGAAAGTCAGCGGCAATCGAATGCTCGTTGTGAACGACACGTCAGGCGGCCCGGGCAATGCAGGCGGCTCGGGTGACACAAGCGGGCGGGGACGAGGCATGCGCGGCGGTGGACGTTCCGGTGGGGGCGGGATGTCGAATCGTTCCGGCCGAGGTCGCCGGCGTGGCACCGAATCCGCTCCCGGGAACGCGACAACCATCACCATTGCTCCCTCAATCAAGATCACCGCCGCGATGCGAGAGCGACGCACGTTCGAATTTCGTGTGCTCGCTGAACTGCCGGGCGGGCTAAGACACGCTGTCTTTCAAAATATGACTCAGCCGCTGCAGGCTCGGATCGTGACCAATAACAACGCGATCACCGAAGTCAACGTGATCACGGGCGATACCGACATCAATCAATCCGGTTCGACTGCCAACGGAGAAGCCGTCATAGCCATTCGCCCCAAACGTCCTCCGAGGAAACAAACGCCATGACGAAGATAAAGTCACGATGGGCATCCCGCATCGCGTGCGTGTTCGCTGTGCTGTTGATCTTTTGCGATTTGCCGGAGGTGCACTCACAAACGCGAGCAGAGATCGATTTCTTCGAAACAAAGATTCGTCCGCAGTTGGTGACGCACTGCTACGAGTGTCACTCCGATGATGCGGGCAAAGCACGCGGCGGTTTGAAACTGGATTCCAAGCAATCCGTCCTCCTCGGTGGCGATTCAGGACCGGCGGTTGTTCCGCGATCGCTCGCGACGAGTCTGCTCTACAAGTCGATCTTATACACCGGCGATGACTATCAAATGCCTCCCAAAGGCAAACTGCCTCCGTCGGTGATCGCGGACTTTCGCAAATGGATTCAGATGGGCGCTCCTGATCCTCGTGTCACCGAGATCAGCCCCGCCGTCGAGTCCGAGATCGACATCGATGCGGGGCGGCAATTTTGGGCTTATCAACCGCCCAGGCGTCCGGACGTTCCCGCATCGAAACGATCGGCGTGGGCGAAAACCGCGATCGACCGATTCGCGATCGCGGCGATGGATCAACACGGACTGAATCCCGTCAAGGAGGCGCCCGCCGAAACGCTGGTCCGCAGACTCTTTTTTACATTGACCGGTTTGCCGCCGACGCCGCGACAGTTGAACGACTGGACGGATCGGCTAAGCAAGTTGACATCCGACGAGACCTCATCTGATTCCGGGAGGGAATCGCGGATCGATCAGCATGCTTATGCGGATCTCGTTGACGAACTTCTTCAATCGCCAGGCTACGGCGAACGTTGGGGGCGGCACTGGATGGACGTGGCTCGGTATGCGGACTCAACGGGAGGCGATCAAAACAATCTCTACCAGCACGCGTGGCGATACCGGGACTACGTCATAGACTCGTTCAACGAAGACAAGCCGTTCGCCCAATTCATTCGTGAACAGGTCGCCGGTGATCTTCTGCCCGTGTCGGACGACAACGAGTGGGCGGAGAATGTGATCGCCTCTGGTTTTTTGGCGTTGGGTGTCAAACGGGTCGGCGAGGAAGACCAGCAGAAGTTCTTCGCGGACCTTGTCGACGAACAGATCGACACGACCATGCGTGCTTTCCTGGCCACCACTGTCGCGTGTGCGCGGTGCCACGATCACAAGTTCGATCCGATTCCTCAGGAAGACTACTACGCGTTGGCGGGCATCTTCCGTTCGACGCAGACTCACTACGGGTTACTCAAAGCACAAGCCCGGCAAGCCACCACGCTGTTGGATTTAACCGGCATGGGGCCGCCCCCCGGTGCACCGAAACTGAGCGCCGAGGAACTGCAAACGCTGATCAAAGAACGCGACGACGCGGCACGTGCGGTTTCGGATGCGATGAACAAAATCCGATCCGGTGAGAACGTTTTTCGTGGCACGTTGCGACGACTGCGTTCGCAACGTGACGAAACCGAAGCTGCACTGCAAGCCTTTTCGAATCGCGGCGAACCACGTGTCTTTGCGATGGGCACCCAAGATCGTGACCACGCGTTGCCGACACGCCTCCTGGTCCGTGGCGAACTGGACAAGCCGGCGCAGCATGTCCCGCGCGGCGTGCCGCAGGTGCTGTGCTCATCGAACAAACACACACTTCATGCTCGATCGATCGACGCTGACGTCCGCGGTGAATTTCGAAACGCCCAACTCGGCAGTCCCGCATTCCAATCCGGCAGCGGACGTCTGCACCTGGCTCAGTGGATTGCCAGCGAGCGAAACCCGCTGACCGCTCGTGTGATCGCCAACCGGGTTTGGCACTGGATGTTCGGCAGTGGGATTGTGCGAACCGTCGATGATTTCGGGAACAGTGGTGACCGGCCCACGCATCCTGAATTGCTCGACCACCTGGCAATGCATCTGATGCAAAACGATTGGTCGATCAAATCGCTCGTTCGGGAGATCACGCTATCTCGTACCTGGCAGCTATCGTCCGAACACCACGATGCCAACTTCGCGATCGATCCCGACAACCGCTATCTGTGGAAGATGAACGTGCGACGCCTCGAAGGCGAAGCGATCCGCGATGCGATGTTGGCAGTGTCGGGCGAACTCGATCTCGTCCGTCCCACCGGGACCTACCTGCGAGAAGCCGGTGAAGGTGGCGTCGGCCAGAACGTGTTCGAGCCGGTGATTCGATCGATTGAAACCAAGACACGATCGGTATACCTCCCGCGTGTTCGCAGTGTTCTCCCAGAAATGCTCGAGGTGTTTGACGCACCCGATGCGAGTCTGGTTGCCGGTTCCCGCGAAACCACGTCGAGCCCGTTGCAGGCGTTATTCATGATGAACAACCCGTTCGTTGCCCAGCAAGCGATCGCCTTGGCAAAACGCATCGAAAACACACCTCCCGATCAACGCATCACGGCGATCTATCAACGCGTCTTGGCACGCCGACCAACCGCACGAGAAGTCCAGCTAGGGGCTCAGTTTTTGAATGCCTCTGCAGGTTCGCAAACGAGTTCACGGCTAAATCTCTTGTCAAGCTCTCAGACCGGCAGCGTTCGATTCGGCCGGCGAAATCGTTTCTCACGTCAAGCAACCAGTTCGGGGCAACCGGACCCGCCGAATCTTCTGGCCGCCTACTGCCAAGCGTTGCTTTGCACCGCCGAATTCCAAACGATCCAATAACCCGTCAACTGAAGAGAACCGCGATGACCCCGTCCTTCTGCAAACAGCGAGTGAATATTGGCTCTCGTCGAGACGCGTTGCGATCGCTCTCGGCTGGTTTTGGCTTCCTTGCTTTCTCGGGACTAGCCGCCGCGGAGCAGGCCTCGCGGCCGTCTGCGTTATCGCCGAAGCAGCCGCATCGCGAACCGAAAGCCAAACGAGTTATCTTTCTATGCATGCGGGGTGGGCCTTCGCATGTCGACACGTTCGATTACAAACCGAGACTCAAAACCGACCATGGGCGAGCCTCCAACTACGGTTCGCCGTGGTGTTCGTCGCCTTGGAAATTTAGACAACGCGGTGACAGCGGCCTTTGGATATCCGACCTGTTCCCCAACGTTGCCAACCAAGCCGATGAGATGTGTCTCCTTCGAGGGATGCACTGCGACCAACCTGCGCACGCTCAAGCGATGCTGCAAATGCACACGGGAACGTTTCAGTTTGTTCGGCCGTCGCTCGGTGCGTGGTCGCTCTACGGTCTCGGTACCGAGAACCAGAATCTTCCTGGGTTCATCTCGATTAACCCGCCTTCGGCGACCGGGGGAGCCCAGAACTACGGCAGCGCGTTTCTGCCGGCCGCCTATCAGGGCACCAAATTCACGATCCAGGACAGCAGCCAGCGAAATCGCCGAATCGATCGTATGCGACGTGGCGAAACAAACCCGTACGGAATCAACAATCTCCCGTCATGGTTGACCGACGATCCATCCACCGAATCGACCGGACTGAATCTCTCGAAAGAAAATCAACGAAAGCAACTCGATTTCATCGGCGCCCTGAACCGCGAGAAGCTCGACCGCGATCGCCACAATCCGCTGGTCGAAGGTGCCATCGAGAACTTCGAACTCGCATTCCGCATGCAAGACGCGGTGCCGGAAGTGATGGACCTTTCAAACGAGACGCAAGAGATGCTTTCGCTCTATGGTATCGACGAAGATCCTACCGACGGCTTCGGGCGTCAGTGTTTACTCGCGCGGCGTTTTGCCGAGTCGGGCGTTCGCTTTATCGAATTGGGACACGGCAGTTGGGATCAACACAGCAATATTCAAGCCGCGCTGAGCGACAATTGCAGCGAAACCGACAAACCCATTGCGGGTTTGATTGCCGATTTGAAACGTCGCGACATGCTCAAAGACACTCTTCTTGTTTGGGGAGGCGAGTTTGGACGCACGCCGTATTCCGACAGCGGTACCGGTCGAGACCACAACCACAAGGGCTACACGATGTGGATGGCCGGGGGCGGCGTCAAAGGCGGCTTCAGCTATGGAAGCACCGACGAACACGGTTATGAGGCGATCGAAAACAAGATGCATGTCCACGATTGGCATGCCACTATCTTGTACCTGCTCGGTCTCGATCATGAACGGCTCACGTTTCGCCATGCCGGTCGCGAGATGCGTTTGACCGACATCGCGGGATCCGTCGCCAAGGACATTCTGGCGTAGCATTTTCTTGCCGAGTTATCGATACGCTCCCGCCGACTCGGCTATACTGGTGAATCTTCGGCGGGGCGGCGAAGCGGATGCGGCCTTGATGGATTTGTTTACTTGGGGCGGTCTCGCATGCGTTTCTTTCGTGTTCCTCGTGAGCGAGTGGTTGATGCGGTTCCGATCGCATTGGTCTTGATCCTTTTTAGCTCCATCGCGGTGGTTCCGTTGGTGGTCCCGGTTTGCATGCTGCATCTGTGGTTGTGGCTCCGCCATCCTCGCAGCCGGTCACGTTACCTGATCTTCGCATGTGTCAGCGGATTGGTCTTGGGGTTGGGCGCCGCGTTGCCCCTGATTGGCAACCTTATCTACTCACATACGAGCGGCGGGGACGCCTTGCTCGTTCACGTCGGTCACGTGCCGATGATGTTGATGGTGTTTTCGGCCGCGGGAATATTGCCAATCCTCTATCGACTGGTGTCACGTTGCTCGCTGACGTCACGTCGCGAACTCGCGTCGGACGCAGCCTCCGTGGATGCTCATTCGGACAGCCAATCACGTGCGGTAATTTCAGATTTGTTGGCCTTGTCGACGATGTGTGCGATCGTTTTCGTGGTCGCCGGAGCGTCTCGTGAATCATACCGCTGGTATCACGCACCGATTTGGGATCTCGCTATCACGCTCATGTACTCGCTCGTCGGACTGATCGCGATGCGGATCAACGCCCGGTGCAGTCGGTCGATGATGTTTGCCAACTTTCTATTCATTTGGGTTGGCGGGACGATCGCAACTAGACTGCTGATTCACGTGATGGGATTGCTGCAACAAACATGGTTTGAGGAAGCATCGTGGTTCAATGTGCTTTATCGTCGCGAACTCGAAAGAGAAACGTCGGTCTTTGCCATGATCTTCGTGGCCTTGTTTCCAGTGGTTTGTCGACGATGTGGTGTGATCCTCACATTGCCGTCCCTGTCCGATTCAGCCGGCGATCAACATGAAAATGCAAACACCGATCAATCAACGGGTGCCGAAACGGGAGTCCTCCC
Organism: Rhodopirellula sp. JB044; assembly: GCA_043101355.1. Classification (GTDB taxonomy): domain Bacteria; phylum Planctomycetota; class Planctomycetia; order Pirellulales; family Pirellulaceae; genus Rhodopirellula. Next base: position 4,683 of record JBICHZ010000171.1, on the reverse strand, counting down.
GCGATCGCGAGGGCAACGGATTCTCGGCGCGTCCGGCCAGTTGTTCGGTGGCACCGCGTTGGTCGTCATGCTCTCTGCCATCATGCTTTATCCGTACACTCAGGTGGTCGGGTACCTGCATGGTGACGACCTCGGGTACCGGATTGGCGGATGGCCGTTCGAGTATTGGGTTGTGAAACAGATCGAGGCGACCGAAGCGGCGTGGTATTGGACGAAGCCAGAAATTTGGCAGACGGTTCAGTTCCGGATGCTTCCGCTGATGATTGATATCGCTCTCGTCGCGATCACATTCCTGCTCGTGTTTCCAATCCCGTGGGTCCAAAGAACGTTCCGTGACCGAGGCGTGCGGATTGGGCGTTATGCACTCGGGCTTTTTCTGCTAGCCATGTTTGTGTATTCGATCGGTGGTGCTGCTATCTGGAGACAATATCATTATGCGTCGATACCGGGCGTCACGGTCCGAGATTATGACGAACATCCCAAACTCGGGCTATTCGAATCGATCGCATTCGAGATCGACACATCGTGGCGTGGTACTTCAGATCGAATTAAGCGCGGCCTGCCTTCGGATGTCATCTTCGACAGAGCGTCATCCGAAGTGATCGAAGAAATCATCAGTGATTGTCCGATTCGTTATGTAGAATTCAACGATTGCGACATCACCGCTCAGAATTTTGAACGACTCGCCAATATCGAGAACCTATCCTCGGTCGAGTTTTCGAACTGCAACCTCCCGTCCGGCGCGGTCGAAACACTCGTTGCCCAGCGACGCATTTACCGCATTCATTTCGATGAGGGGACTGAATCGCGGACATACAGATGGAGGGGATATTCACGTCACCGAACACGACCTTGGGCACAACGCAGTCTCTATGATTTGAAACTCGTTTCAAAAGGTGGAGAGTATCGGACCGGTGAGAATGTACAATCGCTCGAACTCGTCGTTCCCAACCACGTTGACTCGCGATTCACATTTGCGGATTGTGAGAATCTCACCGAAGTGATCGCTCAGAACACGGTCGGTGTGGTCCCCGACTCCGTCTGCGAGCTGAGTTTTTCGAGTACGCCTGAACTCACAGGCATGCGTCTCGACAACTACCAGAAATTCACCGTCACACTGGCTGGCGCTCCGCGTCTGCGTTCGGTCACCGGTTTCTTTGATAAGGTTGCCTTTCACGAAGCCCGTTTGGTCTTGTTAAAAATTGTCGGAGAAAACAACTTGCAAAATGTTTTCGTCGACGTTTCGGAGTGTGAAAATCTAGAACTCGGAACACCTCGCGATCGTTCTGTCGGAGGAACGTTACGACTCAGCAGTTATTCCGGTATTCGAAGTCAACCGCCGGAGGTTCTATCGGCAAGCGAGTCCCGCGATCGGTTGGCGTTGGTGAAATCAATAGCTACCACGTACGAGCTTATCTTGCGAGGTTTCACGTTGAATGAGAGCACGCTGGATCTCCTGCCGACTCCGATCGACTCGTTGAACCTCGATGGGTGTATGCTCGTTGGCGAAGATGAAGCATCGCTGCGACAACGATGGCCCGCGATCGTTGAGGTAAACGTCAACGATGCTGCAAGTTCGAACAATCCGGAATCGCAAGGCGAGACGAACGAGTGACGGCGGAGCGGAATCGACCGCTGTCCTGAGTTGACTCCTTGCAGGAACTGTTTCCACGCCGGATGCAGAAAGATCAGATGTGTTATAGTGCCGCGTCCACCAACGTTTGACTGTTCTCTTTTGCTTAACTCTATCGACTATGTCTGATCGACGATCTTTTCTCGCAACCAGTGTTCTCGCATCCGCCGCTGCGTTATTGGCGACTCGTACCGCCACACCGCTGCACGCGGCCAACTCGTCGGATGACGGTGATTTGATCGGGCACGGTGATTTTCGCTACCGCGTTCACAAAAATTGGGCACAGATCAACCCGTTCCGAGTTCATCTCGACAACTGCCACGAGATGGTGCAGGACTCGAAGGGACGTTTGGTCATGATCGGTGACGACCCGCGAAACAACATTATTGTGTTTGATAAGTCCGGGAAAGTGCTTGATAGCTGGGGCACGTATTGGCCTGGCGGGCACGGGCTGACACTTGCCAATGAAGGTGGCGATGACGTGCTGTTTGTCAGCGAAAGCGGATGGGCTCGCAGCCTTGATGATGGCGTCACGATGGTTCGGCAAAACGGTTATGTCGCGAAGATGACCATGGACGGGAAGATGATCTTTACGATCGGACATCCGATGACAATTGGGGAATACGAACCCGAGATGGGGTTCCAGCCGACCGAGACGGCGATCGCCCCGAACGGTGATATCTACGTCGCCGACGGATATGGATCCGATTACATCCTTCGATACGACCAACACGGACGTTTCATTCAAAAGTTTGGCGGACGCAACAACGAGGACAAGAATTACAACCTTGCCAATGCGCACGGCATCGCCGTTGATACTCGTGATCCCGCCGATCCGAAATTGATCGTGACGAGCAGGGGGCAAAAGGCGTTTAAGTACTTCACGCTCGACGGCAAATGGCTCAAGACGGTGAAGCTCGCGAACTTGCAAATTTGCCGCCCCGTTATCCACGGCGAATACGTGCACGCGGGAGTTTGCTGGAGCCATCAATTCGGTGCCGTCGATGTGCCCAAACCGTGGCTATATCAATCAGGGTTCACGATGGTGATGGACAAGAACGATCGCGTTGTTTCTTGTCCTGGTGGAGAGCAACCGGTTTACAAAGACGACGTTCTACAACCGGTTCAACAAGATGCCGAGCGAACGTTCTACCACGGTCACGACGTCTGCATTGATGACGATGAAAACGTTTACGTTTGCCAGTGGAACGGCGAAAGAACGCCGCCGGTCAAGTTGGAACGTGTTTGATAGCGTGGCGACGATGACGGTTCACGATGACGGTCTAAGGTGACGAGCACGGCATCGATTGACGGTACAAGCTCAAACAAGGCGTGGGAAGGCTTGTGGCGAGTCGACGCACAGCTTTCAGGTTCAAAGGCGTCGCGAGAATCGCCGAGATTTTCGGCGATCCGCGAGGCCCGCCGAAATCCTTGACGAGTTTTGCTGCCTGAAATTTAGGTGGTCTGAGGCTGCAGCCACTGTGGGATTCCTAGGCTGCCATCGCGATACAACTCTCTTCGCATTTGCGGCAACACTCGACGCATTTGTCCATGCCGCCGACCTGCTCGCAACTGTCCGCGCACGCCTTGCAGATTTCCGCGCACGCTTTGCAGTAGTGGGCGTGGTAGTCGCTGTTGCGGCTCATGAATCCGACGCACGCGTTGCATGCGGCTATGCAGTCGAGCATCAGTTTGACATGATTTTGCTCAACGTGGTCGCCACCTTCGGCGAGGCACGTCGCGGTCAACATATCGCTGACGATGGTTTGGCACTCTTGGCAGTTGTCGATGCATTCTTGTTTGGATGCAGTTGCGGTACTCATAAATGTTCTCCTGATTCAGGTCTTGATCGCGGCAACGTTGCCGAACGAGAGGTGTGCAACCAGGATGCCGGGATCGGCAAAGCTGTCCAACGCGTTGATTTTCCTCCTCGCAACGGAAGGTTGGTGGATGAACGACCGAGCTGTGTCTTCAGCGGGCAACGGACAACGGACAGCGGGCAGCGGACAGCACCAGAATTTTCCTGCGACGCTCGAGGGGATGACCTCCGCCCCGACGCATCAATCGGTCCGGCGGAACCAATCGAATACGTGGTCGTAACCGCCGAGACCGGTTACCGCGTGACGAGCCGGAAGATCGGCGAATTTAGAATGTTCGAACCGGGAGATAATCGTCGGGTTCTCGGCAGGATCGGTTGTGCGATCGGAGTCCCATCCGATCATGATGTGACCATTGGTATTGAGAGCGCGATGACATGCCTCGGTCATCCGTTCGACTTGATCCGGGGTGTCGATACCAAACCCCAGAATGCCGTTGAGGTGAATGACATCAAAACGGACGGACTCGAAAATTTGATCGACCTCACAATGGTCGCCGGTTCGATGAAAAGGTCCGTTCCCGAAGCGGGCGGCTGATGGATCAAAATCCAATGTCCACACAACAGTGTCGTTTGCGGCGAAGAAGCTCGGGTAGCGACGCGTGTATCGACGAGTTCCTGCCAGAAGCACGTTTTCCGGTTTCGTCTTCGCCATCGAAGGCAGCATCACCTCTCGCAGGTACACGCGGTCGGGAAGCGACTGCACCTTCAGATTGAAATGGACGGAAGAAAGCAGCGATTTCGTTTTTGACAGTATTGGCATCACGGTGTCCCGGCGAGAACGGAACGCCAAAACCGAGGAGTCGGGCGACTCGCAGGCAACGGCGACTTGATCCTTTGGACATAGTACTTTCCTCACGCGACAGGGGTAGGGTGTCTTACGCGTCCCCGCCTCGTGCCGCGGATACGTCGCGATTTGGTCCTGCCACGTATTCGAATGGAATACGTTCTGGGGACATGGATGGTAGGCCGGGCCGCGAGAGGACACCGGTTTCGACTCGCCGTGAGACCTGTTATCCTCGGAGAGGCACGTGGGACACGGCAGGCGGGTTGATGGTCAGCGAAATATTAACCTTCTCCGCGAAGACGTCCGTTTCATCCGTGGTGGATTTCTTTCGCAAACACCACGACCAATTCGATGAGTATGTGACCCGCTATCTCTTTGCGGTTGATG
>JBICHZ010000170.1:0-6270 GCA_043101355.1 Rhodopirellula sp. JB044 | reverse complement strand
GAACAGGAACAACGCCAAGAGTTCGACCTCAGCAAATTCTACGAGAAACCCAACGACACCTAGCAGCCCGAGAACGTCACGCATCGCGGCCATAAAAGGATCACCCAAAACCTGAGTGAACGCCTATCGGCTGATTGTTGTCATTCGGTATACGACTCGCTCGACAAACTCTTGGCGAGTTTCGCTACCGTTGGGGCTTTCAGGATTTCAGCCGAATCTCTGCATTCCTGTCGCGAGCAACACCATCGACACGATGCCGATCCAGGTTCGAATGTGGTTCCACCGTTGCCACCGAATCTGATAGTCGGTCCACACCGTGTCGGCGTCGGATAAGTCAGCCGCGGCGAGTTGATTATTCAGCGGAACATTCTTCAGCATCGTGATGCCGAATGGTCCGATCAGATAGCAAGCCGCGCCCAGCAACGTTGTAAGGCTGCCCGGCGAATCCAAACTTCGTATCGCGACAAACCCGAGCACCAGACAACACGCCGGCGTGCCGAGAAACAGCAGCACAAACACAGGATTGATGATCCGCACGTTGATCCGCTGCATCGCCAACATGCCCTGCGGACCGGGGATGTCCGCCAACGCACGCATGACGAAGTTAGAAAACGCGAACAGCAATCCCGTTACCAATCCGGCGCCAACGGTCGTGGCAACTGCGACGAAAAACATGGGAGGTGATGTTGATTGAGGCTCTGTCGAACGGAAAACGAACGCAGGCATCATCGAGCACTTCACCTGCCGATGCAACCGCGTGCGTCAGGCCAACAGTTCGCGAACCACGCGGCTTTCTTCGACGCCGGTCAATTTTTGATCGAGCCCTTGGAACGGGTACGTGAACCTCTCGTGGTCGATTCCCAGTTGATCGAGGATTGTCGCGTTAAGATCGCGAATGTGCACCGGGTCTTTCACGATGTTGTAGCTGAACTCATCCGTCTCGCCGTGAACGATTCCTTGCTTCATTCCCGCTCCCACCATCCAGACCGTGAAGCACTTCGGATGGTGATCACGTCCGTAATCCGTTTTCGTGAGTTTGCCTTGGCAATAAATCGTTCGGCCGAACTCGCCGCCCCAGACGACGAGCGTGTCGTCGAGCAAACCGCGTTGTTTCAAGTCGGTCAGCAAACCTGCCGAGGGTTGATCGGTATCACGGCACTGATTCGGTAAATCCTTCGGCAACGCCCCGTGTTGGTCCCATCCGCGATGGAATATCTGTGTGAACCGAACGCCGCGTTCGGCCATCCGGCGTGCCATCAAACAGCAGTTCGCGTAGGTGCCCGGTTTCAGTACGTCGGGACCGTACAGATCCAAAACGTGTTGCGGTTCGTCGCTGAGGTCTGTCAGTTCCGGCACGCTCGTTTGCATCCGGAACGCCATTTCGTACTGGGCGATACGTGCATCGGTTTCCGGGTCACCGATCCGGCGGAGCGTTTCCTCGTTCAAATCCGCCAACGTGTCGAGCATCCGTCGTCGGACTCGCGAATCGATGCCTGATGGGTTCGAAAGATACAACACCGGGTCGCCGGTGCTGCGCAGTGCGACACCTTGATAGCGGCTCGGCAGGAAGCCGCTGCCCCACAACCGGTTATAGAGTGCCTGTGCCTGTTTTCGTCCGGTCCACGAGGCCGTCATGACGACAAACGCCGGCAGGTCCGCGTTTTCAGTCCCCAGACCATAACTCAACCACGCACCGAGCGATGCCTTGCCGGGCAACTGATTGCCGGTGCAAATGTAGGTGATCGCCGGATCGTGATTGATCGCTTCGGTGTACATCGATTTGACCAACGCGATCTCGTCGACTTTGCCGGCCATGTGCGGGATCAACTCGCTCGCCATCGTGCCGTTCTTTCCGTGCGGGGCGAACTTGTAGATGCTCGGCGCGATCGGGAACCGAGCTTGGCCGCTGGTCATCGTGGTCAATCGTTGGCCCTGACGAATCGATTCGGGAAGATCCTTATCGAACCAGTCCGCCATCGCCGGTTTGTGATCCCACATGTCCATTTGGCTGGGTGCACCGGACATGAACAGGTAAATGGCTCGCTTCGCAGCCGGCGGATGATGCGGCAAATCGTGGCGTCCGCCGAACGCGGCGCTGCCCGCCATGGGTGGTTGCTCATGCGACGTCACCGATGCCACGTCTGCGCCGATCGCACGATTTCCTTCGAGCGACGCCAAGGCCGCTGCCCCGAGTCCCGCGGCGGAACGCGAGAACAACGAGCGACGTGTCAAGTGCGATAGGCGTGACTGTGCGTCCGAGGACGCCAGCATTTCTGCGATGCGTTGATCAGATAAATGACTCATTTCGAAACCACCTCGTCTGTATTCAAGAGTGTGCTGGCAACCACGGACCACGCCGCCAATCGAGCGTCCGACTCGCCCGTCAACGCGGACGCTTGATCGGGATTGTTGCTGTAATAGTTCGTCAAGTCTTCGAGCAATGTGGTCAGCGCGTCGAGTTCATTTGTCAACGGCGATCGCAAGACGACTCGCTCGAACAACTCACGCATCTTTGCGTCCGGATCGTTGCAGTCCGATTCGATCGCTGCTCGGCCGAGCTTCATCGATGCCTCGAGAGTCTGCGGTTCGTTCAGCAACAGCAATGCCTGCAGCGGCGTGTTGGTTCGCTCACGTCGAGCCGTGCAGGACTCGCGACTCGGCGCGTCAAACGTGGCCATCACCGCCGGAGCACTCGTGCGTTTCCAAAACGTATAAACACTGCGGCGATATACCTTGTCGCCTTCATCGGCCACAAAGGTCGCGGTGTTCGAGTCCGTGTAACCCACCGCGGCCCACAGTCCCGCGGGTTGAGGCGGCTTCACGCTCGGTCCGCCGAGTTTCTGCACCAACAATCCCGAAACAGACAGGATCTGGTCACGCAGCACCTCCGCGTCGAGTCGGAATCGCGGCCCGCGTGCAAGTAACCGGTTGTTCGGGTCCGCGGCCAGCATCTCACGCGTCGTCTTTGCGTCGCGTTGATAGGCGTCGGTCATGACGAGGCGTTTCATAAGGGCTTTGACGTCCCAACCACTTTCGCGAAAGTCGATCGCCAATTCGTCGAGTAATTCCGGATGCGAAGGAGGCGATCCCTGGCTGCCAAAGTCTTCACTCGTTTTGACTAAACCGTTGCCAAAGAGTTGTTGCCAGAATCGGTTTACCGCAACTCGAGCGGTCAATGGGTTTTCGTCCGCGGTCAACCACTTCGCCAAATCCAATCGGTCGGGAGTTTCGTCGGTTCCGATCTCCGGCAGAAACGACGGCACACCACGTTCGACTTCGTCGCCCGGCGAGTCGTATTGCCCTCGCAAAAGGATGTGCGCTTTGCGCGGCTTCGCGGTCTCTTTCCAAACCAATGTGGTTGGAATTTTGTTCTGTGTCTCTTTCCGCAGTTTTTCCAGCCCGTTCTTCATGTCCTGCATCGCCATCCACTGCGGCGAGTCACAGTAGACATTGCGGAAGAAGCGACGAACGGATTGAGCGTCTTTCGGATTCACATCCTTCGCGTCGGGATCAATCGATGCGATTCGGTCCCGCAACTGCTCGGACAATTCCACCATTCGCGATGAAAACGCGTAGGTGATCCCCGCGTTGCCTTGGTGGTGAACGTGTTTAATGAATAGGTGGTTGTCACCTTTGCGAAGTTTCAACTCGTGTGAGTTGGACAGAGGTGCGAGTTCCCGTTTGCCTCGATTCTCTCCGACTTTCTTCCCGTTGAGAAAAACGACATAACCATCGTCGCTGCCGATCATCAGATCCACCGTGCTCGCGGAAGGCGAATGCACCCTTTGGTGGATGACTGTCGCAGACGCACCGTTCTCACGCAGAGGCAGTTGATTGGTGACCACGGTCCGCATTTCGGATTGCTGCCATTTCAGCTCGGGATCTTCGTCAGGCAAAACGGCGTCTGCATCGAACGCGTCTTTGCTCTCCCCGGCCACATCGTTCTGGTAGGCGTACCATGGTTTTTCGACCGGAATTGGACCGATCACATGAGCCTCGGCCAGTTTGATTTTTTGCGATTCGGGGATGGCTTCGGTCGACTCATACGCCATGAAGCGAACGTCCCGCAACGCATGCGCCACATGAATCGATTGGTAATGCAATTCGATTTTCAGGTTCGTCGGTTCGGTGTCGGTTGATTCGATTGCGGATGCCAATTGGAACCATGCCGACCGGTCACCTTTGCTCTCGTGACCGCCGACCGCCCATCCGTTTTGGGTGTCGAATTCGCCATCGAAGGCACGTTCGACTGCAAACATGTCGCCCGCTTGTTGGCGGCTCGCAACACCGGAAACAATCTGGATCGGTGTCCAATCTTCGCCGTCACCGGAACGCGATTTCAAAACGATCTCCGTCAAAACCGCGTTCCCGTTGACCGCTGTACCGACACGTTCGTGTTCTTCGTCGGTCAATGCGGAAAGTTCGATCATTTGCCACCGACCGGCCGGCAGTTCGGTTTCAATCGTAATCGTGTCTTTCGCGGCGACCTTCTCGCCCAGGTGCACGACCGACTCGTCGATAACGGAAACTTCGGTATCCGATTCGGATTCTGCGGAGCGTACCGAGATGTTCGCGTGCACGTCGCTCGGTGTGTGCGTTAGAGATGCCCGCCATTGTTTCTCGGCTTCGTCGACTTCAGGCATCGCGTCTTCGAGTTGTTCGTTGATCAACACGAGCTCCGCATCGATCTCTTCGAGCTTCTGTTCGTCCTCTTCGCTGGGAACGCGAACCACCGGGGCGTGATCTTTGACGTTCCCATCCATTGCTCGGCCGTCGAGCGAATTGAAGAACGCCGACAACGCGAAGAAGTCTTTCTGCGAAATCGGATCAAACTTGTGGTCGTGGCAAACCGCGCAACCCGTCGTCAGTCCCAAGAACACTGTCCCGAACGCGTCGGTCCGGTCGATCACATTTCGCGAGAACACCTCGTCGTAGATGGAGCCGCCCTCGTTGGTGGTCACGTTGAGGCGGTTGAACCCGGACGCGATTTTTTGAGAGAGAGTCGCATCGGGCAGCAGGTCGCCGGCGAGTTGTTCGGTGATGAACTCGTCCATCGGTTTGTTCTGGTTGAACGAGTCGATCACCCAATCGCGATACGGCCACATCTCGCGATAGTTATCCAGGTGCATACCATGGGTGTCCCCATAACGAACCAAGTCGAGCCAGTACCGCGCCATGTGTTCGCCGTAGGCAGGCGTCGCGATCAGTGTGTCGACGTAGTTTTCGTATGCGTCAGACGATGAGTCATGAACGAACGCCTGAACCTGTTGCCACGTCGGAGGCAACCCCGTCAAATCCAACGCAACCCGACGAGCCAACGTCGTCCGGTCGGTCGGTCCGTTCGGCGAGAGCGACTGTTCTTCCAGTGCTTTCTCGATCCAATAGTCGATTCGGTCGTGTGACTTTTCCGCCGTCGCATCGTCGACGTGCTGTTTGGTCGGCGGGATGAACGACCAGTGAGCCTCTACCTCGGCACCGGATCGAACCCACGCCTCGAGCAACGCTTTGGATTTCTCGTCGAGCGGTTTGTGGTAATGCGGCGGCGGCATGATCATGTCGGGATCGTCCGTGCGGATCCGTTCAACGAGCAGACTTTCTTCCCACGCGTCGAGGTCCACTACCGAGCCAACCCCATCGGACGTGTCGAGACGCACACCGGATTCGCGATTGTTTTCGTCGGGACCGTGACACGAAAAACAGTGGTCCGACAACAGCGGACGAATGTCGTTTTGAAACGAGGGCAGCTCATCGTCAGCGTGCACTCCGAGACCAATCGCTATGATGCTGAGTAAGAAGAGCATGCGAAGTGTCGCACGACATCGTGGTACCATGTTCGAGTCCATCGATTTCATAGGCAGGTGGTTTGCGACAGAAACGTCGCTAGGCGGGATTTCCATTGTACCTGACGATTGAAAATGTGGAAACGGAAACCGGTTGGCCTGCAAAGGGACAGGCACACCACCACGGCAGATAAACGCGCGAATGGCTATAGACTACGCGCAAGGCTAGCCACTCACATTGGTTGCGACGCCGTGGCGACGAATCGCTCGATTGGATCATGATGCTTTGCGACGCCGTTACCTGCAAAATCAGTACAAGTACCGATCAATAATCGCACGGTGTGTTGCACCAAACGCGTCGAAAAAAAATAAAAAATGTCAAAAGCACCTCGCGTCAAGAATGAGAGAACAAAGCCGTCGCGAAAGTCGGCAAGGCTATTGGTGATCCACGAGCCCTCCCGAAACGCTTGGTGAGTTTCGCTTCGCGACC
>JBICHZ010000169.1:0-17987 GCA_043101355.1 Rhodopirellula sp. JB044 | reverse complement strand
CATGTCGCTGTTTTCGATTCGTGACGGGATCTTGGAACATCTCGTTTCGAACCCGACCGACACGATCGAATTGGAATTGCCTGACTCCAGTACCGACGTCGTGCTCGCAACCGCAGCGGATCGTGTGGGGAATCGATCGGGTTTCAATCTTTCGGAATACGATCTCGGCCACGTTACCGTCAACTCATTCATCGCGAATGATCCTGACGTAACACTTCCCGCTCGCATCATCGTGGGACCGGAAACACGCTTGACGTGGACAGGATCGTGGGACGTTCTCTCCCCGCAGAGCGATGGAGAGCAAATCATCCACCGTATCGCGAACGGAACGCGAGTCATTGAACTGGATAACTCGCGAGGCCATCAAAACCCGGTCAACTCGTTCGACGTCGATCGAAGTGGAAGAGTCTCTTCACTGGACGCTCTGATTGTCATTAACCATCTCAACCGAACGATTAACGAGTCGGTCCAAGGACTCAGTTCCGAAGGTTATTACCTCGACGTCAACGGAGATTCCAAATTCTCATCACTCGACGCATTACAGGTGATCAACCAACTGTGGTACCACGATCAACCATCGGCTGAACCGGAAATCAATTCCACAATCATTGCCGCCAGCTCTCAAGTGGTGAGTCGCAACAATCCAAGCTCACGATCGCTCGTCAGCGAACCACAAACAATCATCGGGATCGAGCCCGCAAAACAAAGTGCGAGCATCCAGGGTTCAGAAGTGTCAACTCGAAGAGTTATCACACAGAACGCGGCGACGAGAGAAGCCGACCAAACCACCCTCGATCCACTCTGCGTCGACCTGGCAATCACATCACAGATCCGCGGCGAGTTTTAGTCTTCACCGAAGGACGATTCTTCGATAGGCGTTGGCCGTTATCTTTTGATTAGGACAACCGAGTCCAACCGGGAGAGGCGGGCCGGTTCATGGGAAACGCCAAGCACTGCCCTCGTTGGGATTCTCGCTGAACGCTCGCATCCCGCACCTCTTCAACTGCGTTCAGGAGGTTGAATTACGTGCGGAGACCTTTCGGCGGCGTGCACCAACTGCGACTGCACAAAGCGTAAGAAACGCGAAGGAAGCCGGTTCGGGCACCGCGGTGACCGTGCCGTTGAAAGCAAAGCTGTCGAGATCATACGTTGTCCCCGGCAGGGAGCCATCACTGTTGCTGAAATCAGATGAAACCTGAGTGTAGAGGCGAAACTCAATCGGAGCGGTGACATCTTGAAATTCAACTGCCGAGAGATCAATCGTCGCCCCAGTTAGCGATACAGTACCAATGTCGGCGTTGAAACTATCGACACTCGAACGAAATGCGAGCTTATCGGGCAGTCTCCCTCCGTTTTCATTTGCATTGCCCGAGAAAATGAAATTGTCAAAGCTAACGACAGCATTCGCAGCAGGATTGATCGTAAAGCCGAAATAGCGGTTGTCGACCACGATGTTAGAACCGGGCGTTCGAAGCTCACCAGCGACGAGTTCGTCATACCCACCGTTGAGCGTGTGCCCTGGCCGCGTGACTCCGGGGCTCGATATCAGCGGGTCTGCAACCTGCCCGGAAAAATACGGGTCGACATTCCCAGGAACGTTGCCATCAAAATCGTTGGACAGGATCACCGCCGCGTTTGCGGACGTGGCTGCCAGAAGGATAAAACAAGGGATCGTCAAAAGTAAGCGAATCATGGTTGGCCCTCAAAGGTAAGTTCAACTTTCATCACGCGAGAAATACCGCGTGTCCATTTCAGTTCATTTCAGCGGTTCAGGCGGAGGCTACTCAGCGGCGGCTTCTTTCATCTTCTTCGCCATCTCTTTGCTGCGATTGCGACTCGCCTTTTGAGCCTCGATCATTCCTTCTCGAAGCTCTTCAGGCGTTTGGCGATACTTTGCCATCTCGTCTTCGTCGTAGACGCTTTTGGTACCGCTGTTGTCGCCGCACCCGATCGCACTCAATACGATCAATGCCATGACAAATTGGAAACACTTCATGCTTTCACTCCGATTGGGCTGGTAACGAAAACCTCGCTGACAACTCATCAGCCGATCGGCGTTAGCCGCGGTTCCTACGTGACAACCGTGATTAACTTTCGCCAGCGAGATGTTTGCCAAGGCTTTCGAATAGGTTCTAGAAATTGGACATGTCCGGAGTCTCTCGGCTCGCTCGGGTGCCGAGTGCTCCCCAAAGCCCGTACGGACTTTGCCGTCCCGCATTGGTTGCCGTCGGCGTCACGTTGCCGGACGCACTGTTGCCCGCTTCGATCGAATCGGTGACAAACTTGACCGCCCCGTCACCCATCAAAACGTGAACACCACCTTGGTGACGGCTCGACGCGGTGTAGTTGCCACGCGCGGTCATGACGCCGCCCCAATCCCCGGCACCGGCATCGGTGCAGATCTCTGAGTTCGGCGGAAGGACAGTGTGAAAGCCGCCCATGATGTCAAACGAACTCGCCCACTGGGCACCCCGACGAAGACGCGGAGCACCCGCCCATGTCGTGAACGTGACCGACGAGTCCCAGAATTGCGGACGCTCGGGATCGAGACCGTTTCGACACGACAACGGATTGTGTTCCAACGCCGAGGCTCCACCGATCTGGTGCACAGCCGCACGGCTGCGTTTGTCGTTGTCGCCGCGGTCGGTGATGATTTCGCCGTACATAACGGTGTTCGCCAAACCGTCCAGGCAATCTCGGAATGCCGTTTGTCGGCGTGCGAAAAACATCCCCCGATCTCCGGCGCGACTGTTGGCAATCCAACTTTGGTCGGCGAGCCGATCAGTCGTGCTCCACCAGACATATTCGCCGTTGGGTTGGCCATAACTGTCACCGAGGCATGCCGCGTAATTGGTACGTCCGTACGCAGGGGCACCCACGCCGGGGTCGCTCGGGCAGCGATACGTTTGCACCTCGGTCACCCAAGGAACGTATTGGTCATTGCCATCGACCGTCGGTCCCATCGCCGGCCAAGGATCGGTGGTGGCGCGAGTGGTTCCGTTGGAATTTTCGATGCTGGGGTTGGAGATCTTTTCCCAGATCGCTTGCTGTTCAATGAACGGCAGAATCCCGACCAACGGGCTGAGGTTGAAGATATTGCTGTCTTGGGTGAACCCCGGTGGCCAGGATTGCCCGTCATTCGTTCCGGTGCGATATCCCGGTAGTTTGTTGTACGTGGAGTGGTAGTTGTGAACGCCCAGCCCGATTTGCTTGAAGTTATTGCTACAACTCATCCGCCGGGCGGCCTCACGGGCGGCTTGGACGGCGGGCAGCAGTAGTCCCACCAACACGCCAATGATCGCGATCACGACCAGCAATTCCACGAGCGTGAACGCGAGCCGACGTTTCGGCCCTTCAAGATCTCGAACCATGATTCAATTCTCCACAATGTATGTTCCTCTCAATCGCGTCCCAGCGGAGACAGCGAACGTGAGGTAAAACGGAAGCCGGCTGTTCGATCTCTTTACATGAACCGGAGGTCGCAACCATCCCGATACAGGCACCGTAAGAACCGCTAACCGCGGCAGTAAGGCGATCCTCAAGGCACTGCAGCAAAGAGTCCTTTCTATGCTACGGAGGTCGCCCGCCCAATCAATTCGCTCTTTCGAGCGATATTGCCGAATTCTTTGAGAACGCGCCGCGGCGAGAAGCCATGTTTTTGACGTCAAAAGTCAGACGATTGAAGGATCCGACTCGCCGACCTCACCGCTCTGGGGGGAACGATGCGTGCAACTTCGGAATCCGTATTGTGACGAAATGAAAACTTTGTCTAAAGTTCGACCGTGTTCGAGTATTTCTCCCTCCGTCGGCTCGCAGTCATGCGTCAGAATCGTCCGCACTCCACGGCCGTTTTGTCCATCACGCGATCACTTCCAGTGAATCGTGCGGTCGCTCTCTGCGCTGTCTTGCTTGCGTCTGTCCTCAGCGGGTGCAGCCAAAATCCGTATCTGGCCGGTGGCGGCACCTCGGTCTGGCAGCCACCCCCGACCACGACAACCACCTTGACGGCGAGCCAAGCTCAACTCGCCGAGTTGAACCGACGTGTGCAATTGCTCGATGACAACAACCGTCAACTCACGACGCAGCTCGCACAGAGCGAACAGCAGGCTCAGGTGTACCGCGACGAATTGAACCTCGTTCGCAAACAACTCGCCGACACCGCTCAACAGTACGATGCGGCACGAATCGCCGCGAGCGAAGCACAGAACTCGGCACGCAGCTTTCAAGCGTCAGCCCAACTGCGAGGCGGAGCAACCATCCGAGCGAACACGAACCTGAACCAACTCGCCGGACGGCTCAACCTCGGTAACCTGCAGGTTCAACAAGACGGCGAGGTGATCCGGATCGTCCTGCCGTCGGATCAATTGTTTGTTCAAGGATCGGCTCAGTTGCAGCCACAATCGGCGGCGATCTTAGATCCTGTCGCCGCACAACTGCGTTCGGTCTTCCCACGCCAACGGATCGGGATCGAAGGGTACACCGACAACGCTCCGATGTATGGTGGGGCCGCCTCGAGTGCTCATCAACTCACCTCGGCGCAGACCTCCGCAGTGCTCGACGTGCTGACACGTCGCAGCGGTATGCCGGGGCAACAACTCTTCATCGTCTCGCACGGATCGAACAACCCGCGTGGTGACAACTCCACCCCGGCGGGCCGTGCCGCGAACCGCCGGATCGAATTGGTGGTCTATCCGGAAACGTTCTAAACCCGCATGCGGGTTTCCGTTTGGCGGTCGTCTCTCGCCGATCGGCTCTCCTATCGCTGCGGGCGATTATCCTGTAACGGTGTTGTAACGTAAGCCCCGATCCACCTCGGCACGCGATCTGCTTACCCTGCAACACGGGCCAGTTGAGCTGACTGGCATTTCGCGACGGTGGTTCTCCTCCGTTTGATTTCGTTTCCTTGCACGCAGGTTTGCTTCGTGTCTGACCAGACTCAACTCGACAACACTCCGAACGTTTGGCGTCGTTTGCTTGTCATTCCCGTGATCGCATCGGTGCTCGTCGGCATCCTCGCCTCGGGTGATTCACACGACCGGGAACCGGTTTCCTCCGTCGTGACTGCCCCCCAACCGATGTCGGCCGACGAGATCGCGGCCGCCCAGGACACGGGCTCGGATGAGGTAGGCAAGACGGTCGAGGTCAGCATGGACGAGATGCTCGACCTCGCTGAAGAAGCGTTGAAGGCAACGGTCGCCAACGTGGACGATTACACAGCCCGAATGATCAAACAGGAGCAGGACCGCAGCGGAGTGTTGCAACCGGCCTCGGAGTGTTTCATGAAAGTCGCCACTCGACACCCCGGCGGCAAACCTGGATCACCGCTGAAGGTCTACATGCGGTTTGACTCGCCCGATGACGTTCGCGGTCGCGAAGTGATTTGGGTCGAAAATGAAAACGACGGCAAACTGCTCGTTCGTGAGGCGGGGGCGATCGGTGCAATGATGACTGTCCCCTTGCCACCGGATGGGTTTCTAGCGATGCGTGGGCAACGTTCCCCGATCACCGAGATCGGCTTGACGCGTTTGCTCGAAAAACTGATCACGCGAGGTTCAGTGGACCGAGAGGATCCGAGCGTTCGAGTCTTCAAAACAGAAGGACACCCGTACGACAGCCGGTCTCTGACTCATCTTCGGATTCAGCGGAGCAAGCCGAGCGGCCGCGAAGGCGACTTTTCGCTAGCCGAATTAGTCCTCGACCGCGAGCGAAACCTCGTCGTCAGCTTCCGCAGCTTCGATTGGCCGGACAAGGAAACCGGCGAACGAACGCTGATCGAATCGTACGAGTACCACGACCTAGAACTCAACGTCGGGCTAACCGAAAACGACTTCGACCCGGCCAACCCGGAATACACGTTTGTCGAAAGCAAAGCGTCACGCTAGGCGATCGTGAATGGCCGAAAATCTTGTCGATTTTTGTTGCGGGTTGAGCTTCAGTTTTTGGAGGGTATCGAAAAATGACGTGGCCGATGTCGCCGGACTTTGGGGAACTGAATTCTGGCGAATCCAGCTACGGGTAGCGAAACTCTGATGATTGGTTGCCGTGAATGACTAGCGCTGCGGTTTGCTCATCAGCAGTTTGTAGTGACCGTTGCCGAGGAGGTCATCGAGTCGTTCGCGAAGTTGCGGCGAAATATCGACTTTAAATTTGTCGGCTTTAAAGTGCACCGTCTCGCCTTCCTGCAACGCCATCGACAGATGCAGTTCTTTCGAGCCAGGATAGCCGCGGACGATTTCTCGCACTTTCGACACGGTGGTTTCGTCATGGTCGGCTTCATCCAGACGGATCCGCATTCCGTGAGTGAACTTGTTATCGAGTTCATCGAGCGGTGTGATTTCGTCGACGATCAGATTCACTTCGTCCCCACCACCTCGGCGGTCGACCTTGCCTTTGAGCAACACAACGGCATCGGGTTGGACCCGTTCACCGCACACCGCAAACCCACGCGGCCACAGGATACAGCGAACGTTCCCCTGCATGTCTTCGAGATCGAAGTTCGCGTACTTGCTCGGTTGGCCCGGCTTCGGGTTCTTCGTGTGAGCGATTTTGATCGAGCTGAGCATGCCGCCGAGGATCACCTCTTCCCGGTCGCCGCACTGCGTGAGTGAATCGGTTTGGTGGGTGCGGAAGGTAGCGAGTTTTGGCTCGAATTCGGCGAGCGGGTGACTATCGAGATAGAACCCGAGTACCTCTTTTTCGGCGAGCAATTTTTCACGATCGGGCCACTCTTCGATATCGGGCAGCGGCACGCCGGGTGATGCGGCGTCGTCGGCATCGTCTTCTTCATCTTCAAACGCACCGAACAGACTCCCCTGGCCGTGCTTCTTGTCCGCCTGGACAGCCGCACCGGCTTGCAACGCTCGCTCGATCACGGCGGCGAGCTGGCTACGCTTGACACCAAAGCAATCCATCGCGCCGGCTTTGATTAACGTCTCGATCGAACTGCGGTTGCAGTCATGTGGGTCAACTCGTTCGCAGAAATCAAAGATGTCTTTGAACGGTCCGTTCTTCAAACGTTCGGCTTCGATCGAGGTCGCCGTTGATCCGCCGCAGGCTTTGATTGCAGACAACGCGAATGGAATTTTGCCATCGAGAACGGTGAAGTCCGCTCCCGATTTATTCACACACGGCGGCAAGACTTCGATCTCCATCCGATCGCAATCTTCCATGTGCTCGACGAGCGCGTCTTTGCGTTTGAAGTTCCGGCCGGAAATATCGCTCGACAACAACGCCGCCATGAACTCCACCGGATAGTGGGCTTTCAGATAAGCGGTTTGGTAGGCGACCAACGCGTACGCGGTACTGTGCGATTTATTGAAACCGTAACCGGCGAACTTAACGATCAGGTTCCAAATGTCTTCGGCATCCTTTTCCGCCAAGCCGTTCTTCACCGAACCGGCGATGAAGACGTCGTGGTTGGCATCGATCAATGCCTGTTTCTTTTTCGAAATCGCTTTAATACAGGTGTACGCTTTGGCCAGCGGAACGTCACCGAGTCGGTTCAAAATCCGCATCACCTGTTCCTGGTAGACCATGATCGAGTTGGTCTCTTCCAGGATTTCCTTGAGCACGGGGTGCTTGTACTCAGGCTGTTGGCGTCCGTGCTTAATATTGACGTAGTCGTCGACCATCCCGCCCTCGAGCGGACCGGGACGATACAACGCCGCGGTAGCAATGATGTCGCTGAAACAGTCAGGCTTCATCCGTTGCAACAGGTCACGAATCCCGCCCGACTCAAGCTGGAACACACCCTTGGTTTCGCCGCGCTGCAGCAACGCGTAGCTGGGTTTGTCGTCGAGCGGGAACTTCAGCGGATCGATTGTCTTGCCGGTGGTTTCTTCCACCAGTTTCACTGTCCGACTGAGAATGGTCAGGTTGCGAAGACCGAGGAAGTCCATCTTCAGCAATCCGGACGCTTCCACGTCGACCATCGCCCACTGCGTGATCACGTCTTGTTTGCCGGGAACCCGGCCGAGCGGGACGTATTCAGTCAGCGGCTTGTCGGCGATCACCACCGCCGCCGCGTGTGTTCCGACGTTCCGTGCGAGGCCCTCAATCTTCATCGCCAGATCGAGCAACTCTTTGATTTCCGGATCGCCGTCGTAGGCCATCTTCAGGTCGGCACTCTTGTCGAGCGCTTTGCTGATCGTGATTTTTAACTCGTCGGGAACCATCTCGGTGATTTGGTTGACCCGCGAAAGCGGAATGCCCAACGCCCGCCCGGTGTCCTTGATCGCCGCCTTCGCCGCGAGCGTTCCGAACGTCCCGATCTGGCAAACCATCTCGTGACCGTAACGTTCCTTCACGTAATCGATCACCTCGACACGACGTTCTTTTTCGAAGTCGATATCGATATCCGGCGGCTCGGTTCGGCTCTCGTCGAGGAACCGTTCAAAGAGCAGGTCATATCGCAACGGACAAACGTGCGACATGTACAGCGCGTAACAAACAATCGCCCCCACACCACTTCCCCGGGCCGTCGCCGAAATGCCGATGTCGCGGGCGTGATTGACGAAGTCCCAAACGATCAGGAAGTATGTCGGATAACCGAGCTTCTCGATCACGTCGAGTTCACGGTCGAGCCTCGCCATGACCTCGTCGGACAGTTTGCCGTCGACGATCCGTTCGGGATCGCCTTCATACCGTTCCATCAAACCTTTTTCACAAAGTTCGCGGAGGTACTGCAGCGGCGTTTTCTCATCCGGGCAGGGGAAGCTCGGGAAGAAGTACTTGTTGAACTCGATCTCGATGTCGACCGTGTCCGCGATTTGCTGGCTGCGCGCGACCGCGTCGTCGAGTCCCGGAAACTTTTCGTACATCTGCTCGGGGCTGCGGAGGAAGAACTGGTCGTTCTCCATCTTCATCCGCGTTTGGTCGGTTCGGAATCGCCCCGTATTGATGCACAGCATGATGTCTTGTGCTTCGGCGTCTTCCGGATCGACGTAGTGGCAATCGCTTGTCGCGACGAGAGGCAACCCCATCTGATTGGCGATCGTCACGGCGCCTTCGAGTTGCTGTCGTTGGATATCGACATCGTTGTTCATGATTTCGATGAAGTATCGATCTTTGAAAACGTTGTGGAACCAACCTGCGATCTTCTTGGCTTCGCGTTCGTGTTCCTCCGTTGCGATTCCCTTCAAGATCGCGCGACTGAATTCACTACTGACGCAACCCGACAAACAGATAATCCCTTCGCTGTATTTTTCGAGGATCTCTTTGTCGATTCGTGGTTTGAAGTAAAACCCTTCGAGCGACGCGGCCGAGGCGAGTTTGATCAGGTTCTTGAAACCCGTTCGGTTCTGCGCGAGCAACGTCAGGTGATAACTCGCCGCCTTGCTGCTCGACGCACCGCCTTTGTCGAACCGGCTCCCTGGCGCGATGTAGGCTTCGTATCCGATGATCGGATTGATGTTCGCACTTTTGGCTTTGCGGTAAAACTCGAGTGCCCCGTGCAGGTTGCCGTGATCGGTCAGTGCGAGCGCGTTCATCCCATGGCTGACCGCACGATCGACCAATTTCCCCACATCGCCGGCACCATCGAGCAAGCTGTAGTGACTGTGGCAATGCAAGTGGACGAACGGACGTGGATCCTTCAGGGTTCCGTCTGCCGCCAAATCGTCAGCCGAAGCGGGAATGATATCGCTCATCGCAGAGGTCCTTTGCACAGAGGTGAGGAAACGAACGCCGCAGCGAAGACAAATCGCTGTCATCCGTCAAATAAAGCCGCCGCGTCGATCGCAGAAAACGACCGCGTGCGATCACCCAGACGCCGGGGTGCGGCATCGGGTTCGTGCGGCATCGGGTTCGTCCAGCCTAACGGGTTGGGGGCGGTCTGTTCAGAGGCTCCGTGGTCGAATTTTTCATCGGCGGCGTGAAACCCGATTTTCGCAATTTGGAGTGTCCCGGATGTACCGAATTTCCGATCCACAGGTTCTACAGGGGGGATGCACCGATGCGGCGTCTGCCATCGAAACGATCTCAAAATCGCAAAAGCTGCGTGCAAATACAGAGGTGCGCAAAAGATGCACCCTCCGTCGGCACATTGAGGTGAATTTCTGTGGTCCGAATTTCCGATAGCTACGGTAGAACTCGTACTACCTGGAGATTCCGTCGTGCCCGCTATGAATGTTCGTTGCCTGTCAGCAGTCTCCAGCCCCCGCCGACGACGTTTGGCGATGTGGGTGATGCTCGGATGTGCGTCATCAACGGCACTGATTTCGGGCGGCCCCGGCATGGCGGACGGTCTTGATTGGGGCGGCGATATGTCTTTCTCGCAGCCCACAACCAATTCCCAAACGGATTCAACGGGTTTTCACAGCCCATTGACCGACTCGATCGAATCACACGATCAAAACGCGAAAGTGCCGACGTTCCGACCGACGCAATCGGTCAATTCCGTCCTCGGTCTCCGAGACGGTCGCGCCGACTGGCAGGGCGCCCGTCCTGGTCCGACAGGAACATCCATTCAGTTGCTGCCGCCACAACGCCCTGTCGCTCCCGAACCGCCGGCCCCCACGGTCACGGCCACCACACCGCCGGCCGCACCGGCTCCATCCACCCCGCCGGTTCAATCCACGCCTAGCTTCGTGACGAGGGACAACGCCGAACTGCGCGGGCTCCACCGCACGTGGCAACCCGCAGTCCCAACGTTCAACGCACCGCGAAACGAATTGGTCCTGCGACCGGTCGCTCCTGATGTCGATACGACTCCCGCACCACAGCGAGACTTCTCTGCACCCAGGGCGCTTTTGCAACCGCCACAACAAATCGCCACGCAGGCTCCGCCGCCGTCAAACTTCACGCCGGAGTCGCTGAACGAACCGATTCCCAACATGGGAACCGGTCCGCACGCAAAAACGGTTTCGGATCGAAACTTCTTTCCTTCGTGGTTGACCCCACGCAGTTCCGGAACACAAGACCAGCGAGCCCGATCAACACGCCCCCGCGTGACGTCCCCAACACATACCAATCCAACCCCAACGTATTCCAACCCGTCGAGCCAGACGGCAACCGGTTCAGGAAACGGGTGGCAGCCTCGTGGGCAATCCATCCCACCACAACCGCTGCGTGACCCGGTTCCCATGTCGGTCGCCGAGCCGATGCGCAGTGATCCATTGCCGTCCACACCGTCACAACCGACATCGCGGCACCCTTCATCGCAAACAACCAATCCGGAACCATCCGGCCTGCAACCATCGAGTCCGGCGCGGCCTTACCTCGTACCCGATCGTCGTGGCGAAGCCATCGGCAGCGGTGTGTCTCTCACGCCGCCCGCCGAAACGTCACCGCGATCGTTGTCTCCGGTGCAACGGATGCCATCGCTCGACGAGCTACCGGACGCGCCGCTGTCAATGGACGTTGCACCGCACGTTGAAACCAAACCGGAACCAACGCGGGAGAGTAGCTCGCATAACGAACCGCACCTCCACGCAGGATCCGCCGCGAACAACTCCGCAATGAGTTTGGGCTCGCCGGCGACACCAGAAAATGCGACGTTGGAAGAATTGCCGGCACGTTCGAACTCCGATCTCGCCAACGCCCACGAGGGGAACAACGAGGGCGACACCGACGTGCCATTGTCGCTCGACGACGCCGAAGGTGTATCACCCGACCAAGTCGAAAGTGACTCGGGGCTGGTCGACTTACTGCAGTCGCCCCGACGAGGTACGGCGAGTGATCCGTCACGCGAGCAACCAAGCCGAGAACGCGAGTCGGCTCCGGAGCTTTCCGTCACACCGATCAAGCCGCTGCGTTTGAACCCGATCGATCCACTCAAACCGATCGAAGAGGAGGCTGACCTTCGTGACGTTCACACAGATTCCGCGTCGTCACGGCGAAGCGTGTCTGACCTTGGCTCATCGGATCGTTCGCGCAGTCGTACGCTGAACGACACCCGAGCGACCGATATCTCACGCCGTGACCGTGACGAACGGACCGCGACGTTACCGGCGGACCGCTTGGCGTACCTGGATGCGACCGGACGCCCCAAGTCGCACACCGGCCGAGGCGCAGTGGCTAATCTCGATCCGTCGATCGCACGGATGCAACGCCCAATCCTGCAAACCCTTCGGAATTGGCACGCCCGGACCGAACGCGCCGACTCGCGCAGCAACTGGGGCATGATGCACGCGATCATGGTCTACGGTGCCGACACCCGGATCATCGCCCGTCGTCAAAACTACAGTGCGATTGCCTGGATCGCGGGGAACAACGTCTGCCGCGGAAACCGTTTAATGACAACCGAACGCGGTAAAATCAAAATCCGTGAAGGTACCGGTTTGCAAGGCCACCAGGCGCAGTTCCTCGCGGTGCTATCACTCGCGGGTGTTCCTTCGAACTATCCGCTCTACGCGAACAATCAAAAGTTCGCCGTGGAAGACCTGGTGCAAGTCGAAGCCGCCGCGTGTGAAGAAGGCAAGGAACTGACCTTCACCCTGATCGGGTTGTCGCACTATCTCGATACCGACGCGACGTGGATGGGTGTCGGTGGCGAACGATGGAACTTCGAACGATTGATCGCCGCGGAATTGCGAGAACCCGTTGTGGGTGCGGCATGCGGCGGCACTCACCGTTTGATGGGATTCGCGCACGCACTGCGGAAACGTCGCCTCGAAGGCGAACCGATTGACGGTCAATGGAAGCGTGCCGAGGACTTCCTCGATGACTTCGTTCAGTACACCTATTCGATGCAAAACCGCGACGGTTCTTTCAGCACGAATTGGTTCGAATCACGAGAGGATAACGGGGACCTGCAACGCAAGGTACAAACCACCGGCCACATGCTCGAATTCCTGCTCACGCACTTGCCGGATGAAGATCTCGTCGACCCCCACGTGGTCCGAGCAGTTCGTTTCATCGTCAATTCAATGGGCAAGGTGAAAATTGATGATGCAGGAGTCGGCTATCGCGGCCACGCACTGCGTTCGCTCGCCATGTTCCATCGCCGTGTGTACGGAACAGCGCCGGACTACCCGAGGCCTCAGGTCGCGTCCAGCCACAACAACCGACGCAGTCGCTAGACGGCACGCCCCCGTAGTGGATCTTGAGACGGCGGCAATGCCTGGGTATTCGTCGCGGTCGGTCTTAGAGTTTCGGGACGGGACGTTTAGGTGCTCGGTTGAGCATCCGTCGCTGGTCATCCTGCGGCACGTTGTTGTTATTGTTCCCGCCGCCTTGACGTTGAGGCCGGGGCGTGGTGTCGGTGAACGTTTCTTTCCAGGACCATCCGATCGGAACGTCGAGTTCGCGTTGAGCGAGCAACGCCCACGGGGTCCCCGGGTGTTCCTCGACGACGCGGTTGAGGAATTCTCTCGCGGTGTCGGCCTCGCGTTGCCATTTACTACCGACGCTGATTTCGTCGCTCGGTTCGAGCACCCAGGTGTTGTTCTTTTCTTTCTTGAACGGCATCCCCTGTTTCGCCTGAGCCAAGACGGCGTTATAGGTTTCCGTTCGCACTTTCTGCGCGAGCACACGTCCATAGGCCAGATCGAATCCCGCCTGCCAACGCGGGCTCGACTCTTTCTCGCGGGCAGGCAGACCTTGTTGCAACGTGGCCGCCAGTCGGATCAGGGTCGGTTCGAGCGGCGCTGCGTCCTGTTGCGCCCGGGTCAATTCGCCGGCGAGTTGAGCTTCGCTGGTTTTGACAAACCGCAATCGTGGTCGTTGGATACCGTTGACGTTCGGAATCGTTGCCGCTTGCACGAGAGCCATCCGCAGCGGACTCTTTTTAACCGAGTTGACGTAGTCTTCCTGCGAGAGATAGTCGGGGCGATAACGGATCATCGCGGTCGGGTCGAAGAAGTACCGCATGTCGGAACTGAACGCTTCGATCTCTCGCCGCCGCACTTCGCGGGAAGTGTTCCGACTCGGGTGAACGGTGAAGTAGATGCCACCGGTTTCGTAGCACAACCGGGTTAAACCGTAGGGGCCGAATCCGCTGTCGATCACAGGTTCTTCTTCGAAGTTCCCGGTAAAGCTGAGCTGGATCCGTTCGGGCAAAAACGTTTCGGGACCTTGATCGACCTGGGCCCACTGAGGCGATTGATCGTACTGCGGGTCGGGATCGACGTACTTGACCAACGTGTGTTCGCGGCCAAAGGGGGCAGGAACACCAATCACGTAAACCGGGATGCCGAGTTTGCGACACGAATCAATCGAGGTCTCGAGCCGCCCGTAGTCGTCGCCTTTCTCATCCGTCACGACGACGAACAGCACGTTTCGCTTCGGACCATCCGGCCCGACGTTTCGGCGCAGTGGTTTGTACTCTTTGGCGGCAGATTCGATCGCGGTGAAGACTCGCTCGACGCCGGAATTATCGATCGGGATATTGTCGACGATTCGTTTGATCTCGCCGAGGTTCGCGGTGGGCTTCTCCGTGTAGAGTTCAACGCGTTCGCCAAAGCCGATGATCGAAGTCAGGATCTGCTGGTCTTCCGGTTTGGTGTCTTTGTCATCAGCAGAACCGTGAAGAATGCCCAACTCGTCATAGATCCGGTCAAAGCGATCGCGAATATCGACTCGCTGCCGCGTCAACGAACCGCTCTGGTCGAACAACCACACGACCAACGTCGGACGTTCTTCGGCGGCGAGAGTGATCTCGGCGGTGATTTGATCGACGGCCCCTTGTGCCCCGGCGACGCCGACACCGGTGCTGCCTTTTTGGGTCACCAATCTTTTTTGAGGTGCGACGGGCTGGCTGAAGATTTTGTCGAGCATGATTTGCCCGAGATCGGTCGGTTGCAGATCAACCGGGTTGGGAATTTCGGCGACCTCGGCGTACACCTCCGCGGATGCTTCGGCCATGTCCAGTTCAGCGAGCGCGTCGGCGCCGACTTCCGTCTGCGGCGTTTCGCTGACCACGAACTCTTCGATCGACTCAAGAGTCTCTTCGTACTCGGGTGGCGAAGCGATCATCACCACCGCCTCTTCGTCGAACGGTTTCTGCAGATTGATCAGGGCCAACGACAGAAAGATGATGATGTGGACCTGCATGCTGCCGATCATCGCGATCGTTTCGTCGGAATCCCACAACGGTTCGGGGTCTTCGTCGTATAACGATTCCGTATCGCCGGCAGGCGCCAGCGACTCTTTTCGACGCAGCGGATTCCACTTCGCGAGTCGCCCTAACCCGGATTGCTTCGACGCGGACGAATCCATCGCGGCACCGGAAACATCGGCTGTCGTCGTGTCGTCAGCGAAGGATGCACTCATACTGGAAAGCTGCAACAGGGAGAGAAGGTTGGAAACAATTGGAACCGGTCTGCCCGCAGCGACCTTGTGGCCCATGCGAACGGCTTTCAGCCCCGGTTGATCGAAAAGGGCGCTTGATCGAAAAGGGCAGCGTCCTGCCGAAACCCTCACAAACCACTCGTGCTACGGACGTGAAGCGACCGGGGTTTGAGCCAACCCGACGACAACATGAAGTCTTCGCACGCTTTCGCATTTTTGCGGTTCCCGCGATCCGCTCGGTCACGGACAACGATGCAACTCATGGTTTGGCAAAGTTAGTTTTGACAGTTCAATTTCTCGATAGCGAATCTCGCCAGAAGTTTCGGCAAGGTTGGTGAATCTCCGAACGTCTTGGCGACTTTCGCTACGCACTTAACGACTCGTCACCCGGCTAAGGGCAGTGGGGTTAACATGCAAACGTTTTCTGCGACGATTTGTACTCCCCCGATTATAGCCGAATCGGTCGTGGATTCGAAAAAACACGGAGAAATAAGCACTTGAACGGACGACTCATCGCGATCGGCGACATTCACGGTTTTAACCAACCGCTGCAAACCTTGCTGGAAGCAATTGATCCGACTCCGGAAGACCTCATTGTCACGCTCGGCGATTACGTGGATCGAGGCCCGGATTCCAAGGGGGTGATCGACACGTTGATCGACCTGGGCCGACGCACCCAACTCGTCGCCCTGCAGGGCAACCACGAGGAAATGATGCTCAGCGTCATCCGCGGCGACGAGCCCCATCATGCGTGGTTGCGGTACGGCGGGGTCGAGACGCTCGAAAGCTACGATTTTGACGGTGAAATGGATTTTCTGCCGCCCGATCACTTGGCGTTCTTCGAATCCCTGGGCGACTACTTCGTTCACGATCAGTTTTTCTTCACGCACGCCGCCTACGATCCCACGCTGGAAATGGACCAACAGCCCACCGAGCTGCTGCGTTGGCATTCGCTGCGAGCCGGGATCCCCGACCCGCACTTCAGCGGCCGGATCGCGGTCGTCGGGCATACCGCCCACCCCGATGCGGAGATCCTCGACATCGGTCACCTGATCTGCCTGGATACGAATTGCTACGGCGGCGGGCTGCTGACGGCGATGGAATTCCCCTCCAAACGCGTGTGGCAGTCGGATCCGCAGGGTGTTTTGGTCCGCTGAGCGAACCAATTCGAGGCGGTTTCCGTACGCCCCATGCATTCTTTCGGACTGAATGATCGGTCCGGCGGCGTTGGGATTCCCTTTCCACGGGGATTCCCGTCCTCCACGCCGAGCGGCTTTCTGGCCACGCTGCCTCTTTTCCCCTCTGCATTACGTTTGGGTCTTACTCGAATGAAGACGTTCATTGCTTGCCTCGTGATTGCCGCGATCGGCACCGGCATTGGTTTGAAAATCAATCACGATCGCTATGGGCATTACGAACCGGCCTTCGGCCCGATGACCTACGACGGCGAAATCGATGCCTCCAACGCGATGGCGTCGATCTCGAAGAATTGGTCAGACAAATTTCCGAAAGTCGAACTGCCCGACGGCAACGTCTATGACTTTGGCGTGATGGAACCGGAAGAGAAAGGCGAACACACGTTCGTGATTAGAAACGTCGGCGACGACACCCTACGTTTGAAAGTCGGCGCCTCCACGTGCAAATGCACCGTCGGGGAACTCGGCACCGAAAGCCTCGAACCGGGCGAGCAAACCGAAGTGAAAATGAGTTGGACTGTGAAAACGAACGAAAGCTCGTTCGGACAGTCCGCCGAACTCCGCACCAACGATCCGAGCCAAGTCGCGATCCGGTTTGAAATCGAGGGACAAGTCGTCCGCCAAGTCCAAATCGTGCCCGAACAAGTCACCTTTGGCGAAACCGCCGCGGGCGAACCGGTCGAGTTTGTCGTCAAGGTTTTCAACTACCTCGGCCAACCGATGAAAGCGACCGACGTCAAATTCGGTGACGACACGATCAACGAATTGGCCGATTTCGACGTCACGCAATTCCAGCCGACCGAAGACGACGGAATCAACGAGGCCGCCGAACAGGGCTTCCGGATCGCAGCCACCATCAACCCGGGCCTCAAACAAGGGCCAGTCAACCGCAACCTGATGCTGACTCTCATGCCGGAAGACGCCGACGATGATGACCTGGAAAAGGGGCGAGTCGTCTACATTCCCGTCACGGGACGGATCGTCGGTGCGTTGAGCATGCTGCCGAATTCGCGTTTGAAAGGCGTTTCGGGCGGCGGCTACCTCTACAACTTCGGCATTATCGGGGAAGATGACTCGTTGACCGCCAAAGCTTTCGTCGTCCTCAAGGGTGCCGAACAAGCGTCCACTAAACTCCGCATCGGCGAAATCGAACCGTCTGAATATGTCGAGGCGACCCTGAACAAACCCGTCGGCCAGGGCAAAATGACGCTGTACACTTTGCAGTTGAAACTCAAGCCGGGGGACAAAAGCGTCGACCGACTAGGACTGAGCAAGGGTGAATTCGGATACGTCATGATCGAATCCGACAATCCGAAGGTTCCTGCCCTGAAATTGCTACTGAAATTTGCCCTACCTGCGCGGTAGACTGATGCCCAACGCATCGTTCTGACCGAGGAAACTCATGCCCGTCATTCATTCACCTGTCACTCCTCTCGCCGACGAGCCCCTCGCAGCACCGGGAGTGAGAGCGGGTTTGACGTGTTCCGAACGCAGTCCACTCTCGGTGGGCTGCCTGGAAACCAGCGTTTTCTCGAATTTCACGCGTGATATCCTCTGCCGGGC
>JBICHZ010000168.1:0-4695 GCA_043101355.1 Rhodopirellula sp. JB044 | reverse complement strand
GAGTGTGGCGATTGGGCTGTTGCCGTTCGGAGTCTGGGCGACTGCCCAACCTCCGTCGTTGGAGGGCACATTCGAGGATGGAATCGTTGTTCCGAAGAATGACGAGGCGGACGGGCCGAGGCCGGTCGTGCATTTGTCGCGAGAGTCAATCGCGATTGCGGACCCCTTTACCATTCGAGTCGAAGTGTCGGCTCCGGTGGGTACCCGAGTGGTTTTCGAAGAGATGGGTGAAGCGATCGGACCGTTCGATATCCTCGATGTGAACGACCTCGAGGATGTGCCGGTTGCCGATTCCGACGAACGTTTGTGGGCGCGTACCATGCGTCTGGAAACGTTGCAGGTCGGATTGCAAACGGTTTCTCCTGTCTCCGTTCGCTTGGTGCCGGCAGACGCGGATGTGTCTGATGGGGATGATTCGGGGGCGGACGTTCGAGTGATTCGGACTCAGCCTGTCGAGATCGAGGTGCGCAGTGTTCTGCAGCCAGACGAGCAATCGACACCGGAGTCCTATCGAGACATCGTGGGTGAACTCGAGACGCCTCCGACTCAGGATCCGAAATCGGAACTCGGTTGGGTCTCGTGGCTAGTCGGGCTCGCTTGTGTTGTTTCGGCGACTGCGTTGTGGGTGTGGTATCGGCGGCGTGATCCGTCACAGCGATGGTGTCGGGATCGTCTCGGTGAACTTCGAAGCCAACGTATCGAAAATGCCTCCGGCTATGTCGAGGCATCAGAACTGTTGAAACGCGTGCTTCACGTCCATTTGATGGGAAGATCGGGTTTAACCACATCTGTTGTGTCGACGTCTCGAGTGTTGGAAAGTCTCGAAACGCGTGGGTATTCAGGAAAACAACTGCAAACACTGCGGCACGTGTTGTCCGTTGCCGATCGGGTTAAGTTTGATTCGCGAGCCGAACAAAACGTCAGCAATGAGGAAATCAACACTCTTCAAACCGCGATTGATGACGCCACGAAGCTTCCGTCCTCGTCCGCAGAAAACGAAAACGAAAACGCATCGAAGGAGGCTGCATGATGTTGTCTCTTTTCTACTCGCCGGGTTACCTGTTGCTGTTGTTGATCATTCCGTGTCTGGCGTGGTGGCGGTTCTTTTCGAATCGTGATCAGGCTTCGGTGCCGTTTAGCAATCTCGATGCCGCGTTTCAGTTGCCCCGGACGCTGCGTCAGCGATTGATTTGGTTGCCGGATGTCCTACTGCTGATCGCGTTGTCGGTTCTGATTGTCGCCTTGGCACGACCACGCGACGGTCGCCAGCGAACCGTTTCCAGCAGCGAAGGGATCGCGATCGAATTGGTCGTCGACCGTAGCGGTAGCATGCAGGCGATGGATTTTCGGATCGATGGCGAACGAGTTGATCGATTGCGGGCAATCAAAAACGTAGTTTCGAAGTTCGTGCTCGGTGGTGATGAACTCGAAGGGCGGTTCAATGACCTCGTCGGTCTAGCGACCTTCGCCGGTTACACCGACGCGATCACTCCGCCGACGCTCGATCATGGTTTTTTGGTAGGGACGCTCAACCAAACTCAGATCGTCGACCAACGTAACGAAGACGGTACTGCGATCGGGGACGCGATCGCGTTGGCGACGGAGAAGCTCAATGCACTCGACGCTCGTCAGGACAGCAAGATCAAGAGCAAGATTATCATTCTGCTGACTGACGGTGAGAGCAACGCGGGGGCACTCGAACCGCTGCAAGCGGCCGAACTCGCCGAAACGCTCGGGATCAAGGTTTATACGATCGGCGTCGGGACCAAGGGGCAGGCTCCTTTTCCGGTTCGTGACCCTTTTTCTGGTCGCGAAGTATTGCGGGCGATGGAAGTGAATATCGACGAGGACACTCTCACGCAAATCGCGGAAAAGACCGGCGGACGATACTTTCGTGCGACCGACACCGACTCGCTCGAGTCAATTTACCGCGAAATCGATGAACTCGAGAAGACAAAGGTCGAATCGAAACAATTTGTCGAGTATCGAGAACTCGCCGTGGAAGATTACCCGACCCGGTGGGCGACTGTTCCACCGCTGCTGTCGATTGTGATGGTGCTGTTGCTCATCCGCACCGCGTTGCAAACGTTTTGGCTGAGGGAGTTAACATGAATCGCGATTGGTGGTGGGCGGCATGGTTGCCTGACGACGGATTGGTGGGAAACCCGGTTGCGGCGTGGTGGATTGTGGCCGCTGCGGTTTCCGGGGTGATGTGTTTTTTCGTGGTGTTGATCCGGCGGCGGGCGCAACGCCGATTCGCGACCGAAGATCGCCTCGCTGACTTCTTCGACTCGTCATCCTTTTTCGCCCGACATCGAGTCGTTGGTGGAGTCGTGTCGGCGACGGTTTTGTCGATGGCGTTGGGGTTGCTCGCGTTGTCGATGATGGATATCCGGTGGGGGAAGACTGAGCAGGAGGTTCCACAGAAAGGAATCGAGGTGTTGTTTTTGCTCGACGTGTCACGCAGCATGCTGGCCGAAGACGCGAGGCCCAATCGACTCGAACGGGCCAAGCAGATGATTCGGGATATGGTCGAACGGATGGCGGGAGACCGTGTCGGGTTGATCGTCTTTGCCGGCGAGACACGACAGGTGATTCCGCTGACCAATCACTATGAAGACTTCAGCCGACAACTCGAAGACGTCAGCCCCAACTCGGTTCGTCGTGGCGGTTCACGCCTTGGCGATGCGATCGAGTCCGGAGGGCGAGCGTTTTTGAGTAAGACCAATTCCCACCGCGTCATTGTTGTGTTGACCGATGGCGAAGATCAGGAAAGTGAACCGGTCAAAATGGCGAAACGACTGCATGACGATGAGAAAATCCGAATCTTCACCGTGGGGCTCGGTGACATGGATGCCGGATCACGGATTCCGGACGTCGACCGCGAACGACCAAGACACGAGACAGGGCGATACATCAAGTATCAAGGCGAACCGGTTTGGTCAAAAATGAACGGCGCAACATTGCGACAAATCGCTACCGAAACCGACGGAGTCTACATCCCGGCGGGCACCAAGCAGGTCGACATGGCGACGATCTATGATCGATACATCGCCGGGATGCAGGCGACCGAGTTTGAAACCGCCAAGGTGGATACCTATGCAGCTCGATTTCAATGGTTCGCTTTGCCGGCGTTCGTTCTGTTGTTGCTCGACTATGTCGCGAGACTCTTTGCCCGTCGATCGCCTCGCGGGATCGGTCGATCCGCGTCGGTGGCTGGCATGTTGCTCGTGTTCTGTCTGACCGCGACACCCGCGCCCGCGCAAGCGATCGATCCGGGAGCCGATCTCGAGGCCGATCCAACCGAATCAACACTCGAACCAACGAGCGTATACAACCAAGGTGTCGAGTTGTATCGCGAAGGTGACTTCTCCGCCGCGGTTGATGCGTTCGCTCAGGCGGTGGGTGCGGGATCGGATGAGGTCGCCGCATCGGCACGCTACAACCTTGGCACGTCTTGCTATGCCGAAGCAATCGAAACCCTGGCAACGATCCAAGCACCGCCGACGCAAGATGCGACTAATCCAAGCGACACCACCGATGCAAACGATGTTAATTCGGTTTCCGCGACCGAGCAGGCGAAGCAGATTTTGCAGCAAGGTATCGGCGCGTTGAGGTCTGCTCTGCGAATGCGGCCAGAATGGGAGGACGCGCGTGCCAACCTAGAGAAGTCGGTTCAACTGCTCGCGGTGATCCAGCAATCGGAACAACAGCAACAGGAGAAGTCAGGCCAGCAAGAGAATCCAGAGCAATCTCAATCGCAGGAATCGTCTGACTCGCAAGACCAGGATTCCGGTGATGAGGATTCTCAGCAGCAGAGTTCGAGCCAAGATAACTCCGGGAAACAGCAGTCCGAACAATCGAATTCCGAATCAGAAGACGCCGATTCAGAAACTTCAGAGCAGCAGGACTCATCGAACGAACAAAACGAAGGATCGAATGCGGAAAAGGGACAGGAGTCACAAAACAGCGAAGGAGATCCGCAGCCCGAAGAGGGACCGCAACAGCAACCTAGCGGGAGTGACGAGCAGAACGATGCGAACTCCCCGGCGGAATCTCAGGCGTCCACTCCGCCCTCAAAGGAACAAGACCCCAATGAGCAAATGAGCGGCGACACGGGAGATTCCGACGAACAAAGCGATCCGGCGGAGTCCGGTGAACAGGGAGAAGCGGAACAGGAGACAACTCCGCAGGACGTCAGCGGAAGTCTGTCGAGCGATAACCAAGACGAGTCATCGCAGGCGGCCGGGGCGAACGCTGTGCAAGTCGGTGAGGGCAAACCGGATGATCGACCGATGACCGCTGAAGAAGCAATGAAAATGCTCCAGGCGATTCGTGACCGTGATCTGATCCGCCGATTCCGGTTGCAGCAGTTGCAACAACAACGCCAGATTCCGGTCGAGAAAGATTGGTAGAGATACTGCGTATTGAGAATGACGCCGTCGATATCGTCTGACTTCGGTGGTGTGGCTTCTGGCGAGTCTCCCTACGGGAGTTGGACACGTGACAAGTCACAAGGCTCTATAGCAGATGTTTGGCCTTCACCTCGAGGTATTGGTTCACCAGCGGCGCGGTCAGCTCATCGGGGAACGCGTCGACCGACAGCACCCCGCGGTGCCGTAGTCCGGTGAGAACTTCTTCTCGCCACAACAGAATGTCTGCCGCCGCAGCGGCTCGATACATGGTGAAATCGTC
>JBICHZ010000167.1:0-4286 GCA_043101355.1 Rhodopirellula sp. JB044 | reverse complement strand
ATGTTGATCGTAAGGTCGACGGAGGCCTCGGGCGAGATCTCAATTCGTGCCGAGTCGGAAGGTTTGGTCACCGATCGTGTGTCGCTCTCTGTTCGATGAGAACTGTCCGATGTTCGGCCGAGAGCCGTTTCCATTTATGAGTGTCAGGCGACGCGGTGCTGCCGTGAACAACACCCGTTGCGATGCCCGGCGAGAGTCGATTTGTCGGGCAATTTGCGACACGAATTAATTCGCAATACGCCTGGCAATCCAATTTCTGTTTTACAAGGGTGCATTCGACGAAAACTGTCATGAAACATTCTCATTTAATTGCTGTCACGATTTTCATCGCGTTGTTATCTCAGTTGTGTTTGTGCAGCGCAGGCGAAACACGTGGGGAGGCACGGCAATGGGACGTGCACGAATTGAAATTCCATCTCGATGAGCCCATTGATGGATCATATGGCGTGGAGTTTTCAGCGACGCTACGGCATGCCGATGGGGACTCGTTGACAGTGCCGGGGTTTTTCAACGGAGGTTCTGACTTCGTCGTTCGTTTTACTCCTCCCAAAGCGGGCGTGTGGAAGTATGAAACTCATGGATCTGTCGCGGAGTTGGATGGAAAATCGGGCGAACTGCACGTCGGATCTGCTCGTGAAGGCAGGCGAGGTGGGGTTACACGCGACCCAGGCAACGTTCGGAACTTTGTGTATCAGGATGGCGGTGGGTATTATCCGATAGCGATCGAAGCAGATTGGCTGTTTGCTCTCGACGCGGACAACGCCCAAGACATCCCGAACACTCGCCGTTTTGTCGATGCGATCGCGAGCAACGGATTCAATCAAGTCGTGATGAATGTGTTCGCTTACGACGTGAAGTGGCCCAAGGACGAGCGTCTGGACAAGCGATACGACTACGGGTCGCCGAGCATGTTCCCCTTTGGAGGAACCAATGACGAACCCGATCACTCGCGACTCAATGTGGACTATTTCCAACGACTCGACCGAGTCATCGACTATCTCGATGAAAAGGGAATCGTCGCTCACCTGATGATCTATGTTTGGAACAAAAGGGTGAATTGGCCTGAAGCGGGTTCGGAAGCCGATAACCGGTACTTCGATTACGTCGTCCGACGTTATCAGGCGTACCCGAACCTGATTTGGGATATCTCAAAAGAGGCTCTCGGCTATGGCCACAACGATGTTGGGTATATCACGGATCGGATTGACCGGTTGAAGAAAATAGATGCCTACGGACGTTTGGTGACGGTGCACGACTATGGCTACTGTGCACGGTTTCCACAAAAACTGGACTTCATCTCAGTTCAAATTTGGTCATCGGAACTTTATAGCGTGATGAGCAAGATCGCGTCGCAGTTCGCGAAGCAACCCATACTGAACATTGAGCATGGCGGGTATGAACGTGGCCCCTATGTCGTTTTTGAAGGTAGTTATACATCGCCAGAGGTCTGTCTCGAACGTGCCTACCAATGTGTTTTCGCGGGAACCTATCCGACCCACTACTGGCAAGGCGCGGCATGGAATGTTTTCTTTGCAGATATCGATGCGATGGCCCCTGAAGATCGTCCGCGTTTGCACTATTACAAACACATGCGGGAGTTTGTTGAACGTTTTGACCTCGCTCAGTTGAAGGCAGGGGACAAGAAGAGCAATAGTGGGTTTTGTCTTCACAACGGTGATGATCTTTTTATTTACTACGTGCCCAAAGAGAACATTAACATCGGAGTTAGTGTGCCGAAAAAACATGCCGGTGCGCAAATGACGGGCACGTGGTGGAACCCACACACCGGTCAGTATTCCGATCCGATTGAAAAAGCGATTACTCAGTGGCCAGGCTTTGATAAACCCGAGAACGACCATTTCGATATCTTGATCGTTGAAGTGCAAACCCAAGAAGGAGCAACTAACTGATGAGTCACCTGAACGATCTAGTACGAAATCGCAGGGTAATGGAAGCGGTTGCTTCTTGCGTGTTATCTGTTTGTTTGTGGGGAACAGTGTCGGCCAACGAACGTCCGAATTTCGTTTTTATTCTGACGGATGATCAGTCCTATGGGATGATGGGATGTGACGGGAACGAACAAACGCGTACTCCCAATATTGATCAACTCGCTCGCGACGGTGTTTTTTTCGATCGAGCGTACATTACCAGTGCGATCTGCACGCCGAGCCGGATATCGATTTTGCTCAGCCAGTTCGAACGCAAACATGGCGTCAATTTTAACTCGGGAACGAGCGTGTCGCCCGAAGCGTGGGCGATGTCGTATCCAGTCGTGATGCGAGACAACGGTTACTACACGGGGTACGTCGGCAAGAATCACTCGCCTATCGGCGATGGTGGTTACGAAAGTGGTTTGATGGATCGGTCGTTTGACTACTTCTATGCGGGGCATGGGCATATTCGCTTCTACCCCAAGGAACTGCATGAAATTTTTCATGCCGCGAAGTCGGATACTCAAGTCGAGATTGTGCAAGAAGGGGTGGACGATTTTCTATCGAACGAGCATCGCCTCGAGGGAGCGATTCGGTTTCTAGATTCGCGTCCCGAGGACAAACCATTCTGTCTGAGTGTTTGCTTTAACCTGCCGCATGACGCGGGAGCGGGAACGATGCAGTCGCGAGAGAGTGACGACGACATTTACAAAAGCCTGTACCGAAATATCGAAATCCCACTTCCCGAGCACTATGTCGCGAAAGCGGATATCACGGAACCGAAGTTGCCGCCTCACGTTCTACGTGCGAGCGAACGTCAGACCGGCTATGACTACTCGGACAAACCACACACGGCGCGCCAGCGGATCATTCGGCGGATGCAAGCAATGACGGGAATCGATCGAATGGTCGGCAAGGTGCGTGAAAAGCTACATGAGAATGGCCTCGATAAGAACACGATTATAATCTTCACTTCGGATCACGGACTGTTCACGGGCGAGCAAGGATTGGGCGGAAAAGCTCTCTGCTACGAGCACACGACTCATGTGCCGTTCATCGTTTGTAACCCGATGGCGAGCGAGTCGGCGAGAGGCCGTCGTTGTGACGAGTTTATTCAGAGTATTGATATCGCTCCGATGATGCTCGACTACGCTGGAATTGATGCGCCTACTGCTTTTCAAGGAAAAAGTATTCGCCGTCTTGTTGAAGGACCTTCCGAGCCGATACACGATGTGATCTTTACCGAGAATCTATGGGCGACGCATTTCGGCAACCCCCGTATCGAAGCGGTTCAAGACAAAGAATGGAAATACATTCGCTACTACGCGAACGATAGTTTTCCGTCGTCCGCCAAGATTGACACTGCCAAGCAACTCGGGATTCCTGTCGGCAAGATGCTTTATGCCGTCGCCGACGAAAGTATCGCGGTATATCGGCACTACGTTGAATCGCCTTTGAAAGGGGAGGAACCCATCTTCGAAGAACTGTATCACATCGGAGAGGATCCTCAGGAACTGCGCAACGTGATCGACCAACCGCAGTTCCAAGATCAACTCGAGAGATTGCGAGCAGTGTGGAAGGAACGACTTGCCTATGCACGTGGGACTGATCCGCCGAAGGTAATGCGTTACACCGAAACGAGCGAACTCGAACGCAAGTTGAAAGAGTGTCTTTCCCGTTAATTCCGCGTGCCGAGGTGTCTTTCGTTGTTAGCCTTTCGCCAACTCGGAATCACTGCGTTCCGACGCGACGGATGCGTGATTTCAACGCGCCCCGTACGGCCATCGGCTATTCGTTCGCCCCGACGTCGAAGGGTTCGTGTAGGACGGTTCTGAAACGACGATGGGGCCTGAAAATTCACCGCCGATCGTGTTCAAAAGCGTTTGCGGTTCAAAGCCTTCACCGTAGCTCAGGTGGTAGCGGTGAGAACTGTTTAGGACGTCCCGGACAAATTCACTACACCAAGTCCGACCATCCGGCCTCGAGTTTTTCCAGAAGTAGTTCTTAAGACCGTACGGCTGTCCGAGGCGTGACTCTGCGTATTGCATCATGTTCGCAACTTCCTCTGCTGTGAACGGCTGTTTCGGAACGTAGGCAAAGACGTGAGTGGTTCGCCCGTGGTGGCCAGGGAATGGGCTTTTCCTCACGGATGGAACCGTTGCTTCGTACACGACACCGTCGAGCACGATCGCTGTATGGGTGTACTTGTCGTGGGTGATCCGATGAGCGACTTTGCCTACAACGTTGTCGGCGTACATCATTAGCACCGTGCCATCGGGAACCGCCAAACAGACACTCGGCATGAGCAGCAGAATGAGTCCAGCGACTGTCGATCTCAATCCTGTGTTCCATGCG
>JBICHZ010000166.1:0-31334 GCA_043101355.1 Rhodopirellula sp. JB044 | reverse complement strand
AAGAAGCGGGCAATCGCCGACGACGCCGCACGCGGTTGTTTCAACGCCGATCCACTCGCGACGCTCGCACGTGAAGGGGAACTGCAGGTTGCTCCCGAGCAAGCACTCGCCGACATGGCGGAGTTGGCGAGTTGGACGGCTCAGACCTATCCCAAAGCGACCGCCGTGTCGGTCGACACCTCGCCGTATCACGACTCCGGTGCGACCGCGGCTCAAGACATTGCGATGGCGATGTCGACCGCGGTGGAATACCTGCGGGCGATGACAGCGGCAGGCATGCCGATCGAAGACGCGGTGCGGCAGATTCACTTCCGCATGAGCATAGGGACACACCACTTTTTAGCGATCGCCAAGATCCGCGCCGCCCGCCAACTGTGGGCCCGCGTACTCGAAGCGTCCGGTTGCCCACCGGTGGGCATGCGGATTCACGCCCGAACCAGCAACCGCGTGATGACGCAGCGTGACCCTTACGTGAACCTGCTGCGAAACAGCGTGTCGATGTTCGCAGCGATTGTCGGAGGTGTCGAAGCGGTCACGTCGCTGCCGTTTGATCACGCGGCGAAGTTACCCGATGATTTCAGCCGGCGGATCGCCCGAAACACCGTCTTGGTCTTGCAAGAGGAATCGCACCTGCACCGCGTGCTCGACCCGGCCGGAGGAAGCTGGTTCCTTGAAAAACTGACGAAAGACGTTGCCGAAAAAGGCTGGGAGGTCTTCCAAGAAATCGAACGGCAGGGTGGCATGCTCGCCGCCTTGATGAACGATCATATTCGCGAACAACTCGACACCGCCTACGCACCACGTGCGAAAGACATCGCCTCTCGCAAAGAAGGCATCACCGGGGTCAGCGAATTCCCGAACCTGACCGAACAGCGAGTCGAGAGCGAACCGCCGGACCTCGACGCTCTTCGCGGCAACGCGTCCAAACGTGTCGCCCAGAAAGACAAATCCGGCGTCGCGTTGGAACAGCTCGCGGGAATCTCTTCACGTGTCGAGATGGCATTCCAAGCCGCCGACATGGGAGCGACGATTTCTCAAATCGCCAACGCACTCGGATTCGAAGAGGAGGCGACAACGATCGCACCGATCGAACCTCATGCGTTTGCACAACCATTCGAAGAACTTCGCGACGCCAGCGACAAATGGACGGAGAAAGAGGGACACCGACCGCATGTCTTCCTAGCCAACATGGGACCGGTCGCCCACTTCACCGCCCGTGCGACTTACTCGAAAAACTTCTTCGAGGCAGGCGGATTCGACACGATCGCGAGCGACTCGTGTGCCGACGCCGACGCGGCCGTCAAGGCGTTCAAAGAAAGCGAAGCCAACATCGCGGTCATCTGTTCATCTGACAAACTTTATGCCGACATGGTCGTTCCGGTCGCAAAGGCGTTGAAAGACGCTGGAGCACGCACGGTCATCGTGGCGGGCTTCCCCGGAGCCAACGAAGAGACGTGGCGAAACGCCGGCGTCGATCGATTTATCTTTATGAAGTGCGACGTGCTCGGCACGCTCCGCGAGTTACTAGCACAAGAGGGGGTACTCTAACCATGAATACGACCAACGCCACCAAACTGCCAAACTTCGCCGACCTGCCACTGCAATCGGAAACGGCGACGAAGCCAACGACTGAAAACTGGGCCGAAGCGATCGGAGGTGATCCATCGCGACTGGACTGGAAAACGAACGAGCAGATCCCGATCCAGGGGCTCTACACGTCAGCGGACTTATCCGGCGTCGACCACCTGGAAACCATGCCGGGTTTCGCCCCGTTCCTGCGGGGGCCCTATCCGACGATGTATGTCATGCGTCCCTGGACGGTTCGACAGTACGCCGGGTTCTCGACCGCGAAAGAGTCCAACGCGTTCTACCGCCGAAACCTGTCCGCCGGGCAGAAAGGTCTGTCGATCGCGTTCGATTTGGCGACCCACCGAGGATATGACTCCGATCACCCACGGGTGGCCGGTGACGTCGGCATGGCGGGCGTCGCGATCGACAGCATCTATGACATGCGAACCCTGTTCGACGGTATTCCGCTAGATAAAATGAGCGTGTCGATGACGATGAACGGTGCCGTGCTGCCCGTGATGGCGTTGTACATCGTCGCCGCGGAAGAACAAGGCGTTGCACCGGAGCAGTTATCGGGAACGATTCAGAATGACATTCTGAAGGAGTTCATGGTCCGCAACACTTATATCTATCCACCCGAACCGAGCATCCGGATCATTGCGGACATCTTCGACTACACCAGTCGGTGCATGCCTCGATTCAACAGCATCAGCATCAGCGGCTACCACATGCAGGAAGCCGGTGCGACGGCCGACTTGGAGTTGGCATACACGCTCGCCGACGGCCTCGAATACGTTCGAACCGGGATCCAGGCGAACCTGGATGTAGACGCGTTCTGCCCCCGATTGTCCTTCTTCTGGGGCATCGGAATGAACTACTTCATGGAAGTCGCCAAACTGCGAGCGGCACGGATGATTTGGGCCAAACTGATCAAACAGTTCAACCCGAAACAACCCAAGAGCCTCTCGCTGCGAACCCACAGTCAAACGAGCGGTTGGAGCCTTGTCGCCCAAGACGTCTACAACAACGTCATCCGCACCTGCGTCGAAGCGATGGCGGCGACTCACGGTCACACGCAGTCGCTGCACACCAACGCGTTGGACGAAGCGATCGCGTTGCCGACCGATTTCTCCGCGCGGATCGCCCGGAACACGCAGTTGTTCCTGCAACAGGAAACCGATACCTGCGACGTCGTCGACGCGTGGGCGGGCAGTTACTACGTTGAGAAACTGACTCACGATTTGGCTCAGCGGGCGTGGGAACACCTCGCCGAGGTTGACGCCGCAGGCGGGATGACCAAAGCAATCCAAGCCGGCATCCCGAAAATGCGGATCGAGGAAGCCGCCGCTCGCACGCAGGCTCGCATCGATTCAGGACAACAAACCGTGATCGGTATGAACAAATACCGGCTCGCCAAAGAAGATGACTTGAAGGTGCTCTCGGTCGACAACACCGCCGTCCGCGAAGCTCAAATTGCGAGCCTCAAACGACTGCGTGAAGACCGCGACCAAAACGAAGTCGACGCGAGGCTCGCTGAACTGAAAGTGGCCGCGAGCGATTCGAGCAAAAACCTGCTCGAAGTTGCCGTCGCCGCCGCTCGTGCGAAAGCCACCGTGGGCGAAATGAGTGACGCACTCGAAGCAGTGTATGGACGCTATGAAGCTCCCGTTCAAGCAGTCCGAGGTGTTTACGCTAGCGAAACGGAAGGAAACTCATCGGTGCAAGCTGTTCAAGATCTCGTAACCGCGTTCGAGAAAGCCGAAGGGCGACGGCCCCGGATCCTCGTGGCAAAAATGGGCCAAGACGGACACGACCGTGGCCAGAAAGTGATCGCCTCGGCGTTCGCCGACCTCGGGTTCGACGTTGACATCGGTTCGCTGTTCCGCACGCCTGCCGAGACTGCGAAACAGGCGGTCGAGAATGACGTGCACATCGTCGGTGTCAGTTCTCTCGCCGCCGGTCACCTGACCCTCGTCCCGCAGCTCCGCGAAGAACTGGCGAAACTCGATCGCGAAGACATCATGATCGTCGCCGGCGGTGTGATCCCACCGCAGGATTACCAGGCACTCTATGACGCAGGAGCCGCCGCGGTGTTCGGACCGGGAACGGTCATCAGTGACGCGGCCGGCGCGTTGTTGAAACGGTTGAGCGAAGAGCTCGACCTCGGCATCGAATCCGACGACGCCTCCGCATGAGCCGTCGCAAAGTCCTAACCGCGGACGACTATTTCGATGGCGTCCGCGGCCAAAACGTATCGATGCTCGCGCGGGCGTTCACCCTCGTCGAATCGAGCAGCCCACGACACATCCCGATCGCCGAAGAACTGCTGACCCGCTTGATGCCGCACACCGGCGGCGGACTGCGGGTGGGAATCACCGGTGCTCCCGGTGCCGGCAAGAGTACGTTTATCGAGGCGCTCGGGTTGTTGCTCGTGTCCAAAGGGCTGCGTGTTGCCGTCCTCGCGGTTGATCCGTCGAGCGGGATTACCGGCGGCAGTATCCTCGGTGACAAAACCCGGATGGGTAAGTTGGCTGCAGAGGACAACGCGTTCATTCGCCCCTCACCGTCGGCCGGTACGCTCGGCGGCGTGGCGAACAAGACCCGCGAAATCATGCTGGTTGCCGAAGCAGCTGGCTATGACGTCGTCTTGGTTGAAACGGTCGGCGTCGGACAGAGCGAAACGATGGTCGCCGACATGACCGATTGCTTCCTGGGAATCATGTTGCCCGGGGCAGGCGATGAACTGCAGGGGATCAAACGCGGGTTGCTCGAACTCATCGATGTGATCGCGGTCAACAAAGCGGACGGAACTAACAAAAAACCTGCCCGCCTGGCGGCGCAGCAATACCACAACGCGTTGGACTCGATCTCCGGCAGCGGAAACGACTCGCCACCGGCGATCCTGACCTGCAGTGCGTTGGAGAAAGAAGGCATCGAGGACGTTTGGGATGCCATCCAAACTCGCTGTCACCGTGACAAACAAAACCACCGGTTCGAACAAAGACGACAACAGCAAAACCTTCGTTGGCTGTGGTCGATTGTGGAAGACCGTCTGCGTCAAACGTTGCACACGCACCCCGGAGTGCAAGAGATCTGCGACGATGTCGAGGACCGCGTGCTCGCGGGCGAAATGCCACCCGCCGCAGGGGCGAGACAGTTGTTCGCCGCATTGAAGTTAGACACATAGTCGTTAGAAACTTCCGTACCGCGCGGACGCCCCTTTGCGTCACTCGTACGCCCACTTCACCAGACCGAGAGTCGCTCCATGCCGATCATCAAAACCGTTCGCGGATTCACTCCCCAATTCGGAGAAAACTGTTTCTTCGCAGACAACAGCGTCGTTGTCGGCGACGTGGTGATGGGCGATGACTGCTCGTGCTGGTTCAGCACCGTGCTCCGCGGGGACGTTAACTCGATCCGCATCGGCAACCGAGTCAACGTTCAGGACGGTGCGGTGCTTCATACCCTGTATCAAAAGTCCGTCATCGAGATCGCCGATAACGTTTCGATCGGACACAACGTCTGTGTACACGGCGCACGCATCGACCAAAATTGTTTGATCGGGATCAACTCGGTCATTCTCGATCACGCACACATCGGCGAAGGCTCGATCATCGGTGCCGGTTCGGTGGTTCTGCAAGGCACCAAAGTCGAACCGGGCAGCCTTTACGCAGGCACTCCTGCTCGGCGGATCAAGGACGTCGATCCTGAACAGGCGAAAGAGATGATCGAAAAGATCGCCAAGAACTACATGATGTACGCAAGTTGGTTCCAAGAAGAATCGCCCACGCCAGACGCCTGAACGCGGGCGAAGCTCGACAACGACGATTAGTTGTTGGGTGTTCCGAAGAGCACACAGATCGACGAAGGAACTGCGACTGTTTCGCGAATGAATTGCAACTCGCCGGTTTCTTGGTCGATCGCAAAGACCGTCGCCGTATTGCTCTGTTGGCCGGCGACGATCAGCCAACGACCGCTCGGATCCATGCCAAAGTTACGAGGCCACGCACCCCGAATCGGCTCAACCTCGATCAGTGAAAGCACGCCATTCTCGTCAACGCGGAATGCACTGATGCTGTCATTGCCGCGGTTCGCGGTGTAAATGAAACGTCCCGAAGGATGCACACGGATTTCCGACGCGCTGTTGAACGTCTCTTTCGCTTTCACCACTTCCGATAATGTGCGAATCGTCTGTCCCGGTGTCATCTCTCCCTTTTCCGCGTCGTAGTCGAACGCGGTGAGCGACAATGCCAACTCGTTGAGCACATAGACACGCGATCCGTCCGGGCTGAACTTCATATGCCGTGGTCCACCGCCCGGAGGACAAACACCGAAACCGTGAGGGGTCAACGCGGGCGTCTCAGTGTCGAGCTTCCAAATCACGACCCGATCCATTCCGAGGTCTGGCACAAATGCGAAACGATTATCCGGCGAAGTTCCCGTCCAGTGAGCGTGCGGATGGTCTTGTCGTTTGGGAACAACACCCGATCCGGCTTTGGGCAACAGTTCGGAATGCTCTTTCACTTCGACGTGTTTGACCGATCCGTCTTCGGCGAGCTGATACAAGGTCGTCGAACCACCTCCGTATTGGGCCGACATCAATATCTTGCCGTCTCGGTCGGTTGAGACATGCGCCGCTCCGCCATCGCCGGTCGGAGCCGAGTTGATGTATTCCAACTTCGCCTTCCCGACCGGTCCCGTGATTCGAAACGCAGAAACGTTATCGTTCGACGCCGAGTTTGCGGACGCAGGACTGCCGGTCGCGTAGAGCACCTTGCCGTTGGGGTGCATGGCAAGAAAACCGGGATTCTGGGTCTCGGCGGCAAGCGTCGCCCGACTGAGCTTTCCGGTCTCCATGTCGAAAGTCGCGTGATAGATCCCGCGACTCTCGCTGCCTCGTCCGGTCGATGTCCCAAACCAGACATCGACAGTTTGGCCGCTTGCGACAGCACCTACCAGTAAGAAACAAACGGATACAAGGAAGGCAGGGCACACGGTGCGATTCATCGGCGGGGATCTCTCGAGGTGGGGAAGGGAATTTCCGGATCAGTGTAATCCTTCTGCCATCCGTTTTGGGAATTCCAACCGAAGTGCCGCCCGCGCATCAAAAAACCCTCCGTCGATCTCGACGCGGAGGGTCTTCGATGATTGCCAATGAAAGGACGGTGAATGGAGGCGATCA
Source organism: Rhodopirellula sp. JB044 (assembly GCA_043101355.1). Lineage (GTDB taxonomy): Bacteria > Planctomycetota > Planctomycetia > Pirellulales > Pirellulaceae > Rhodopirellula. The sequence goes on along the minus strand of JBICHZ010000166.1, from coordinate 24,583 downwards.
CCGTTCGCGATCATGTCGCCGATTTTTTCACCAAACTCATGTCGTCTGAGTTCGTGTCTTTCTAGTATTCCAACGCAGCTCGGTTTTCGGGTGAAATCGTAGTGGATGACGCGAGGAATCCCCTTGCGTGACTAGCGGATCAAGGACTCGTTGCCTCGTCCACGACCCGAAAATCAAGCTGACACGGGGCACTAGATCGTTTGCAAGTTTGCCGTGCCTGATCCCCGAGACTGGATTCGTCAGAGTGCAGGCCGCCAAAGTCTTGGGACATCGGCAACATCGACCCGAAACTCGCACTAACCTGCCAAGCGAGTGATTCGGTTGTGCGGTTGTGCCAATTCTTCGGCGGTCGGCTGATAACGATACTGCATCAAGTAAGCGTCTTCGGCGGCATCGTCATAAAAATCGCGAAGGACCGAGATCGCTTTGAAACCGAGGTTCTTGAAGAACAATTGAGCCTCGAGGTTAGTCTCGCGAACTTCGAGCATGATGCGGTTGCGGCGTTCTTGCGAAAGTTTGCCCAACAGCTTTTGCATCATGACATTGCCGATGCCTTGACGACGGTATTCGCTGTGAACAGCAAAGTTCAAGATGTGCAATCGATTCTTGTGCAGCTCGTAGATCATGAAGCCAACAACGCGGTCATCGCATTCGGCGACCATTCCGATGCAATTGCGTTGGCGAAGGCAGCGAATGAAATCGTCTTCGGTCCATGAAAACTCGAAACAATCACTTTCTATGCCCAACACGTCCGGCATGTCACGACGGATCATCCAGCGGATATGGGCGGTTTTGGTCGCTTGTTTTGTGTTTTCCACGTCGGACTCCCTTCCGGTGCAATGAGGTTTTTCTCGTCGGATAGGTGAACCTTCCTGGTGCCCCCGACGAGGAGTTCGAAATTAGCAGATCATCGAAATGGCACCAAGACAGAAAACGAAAAAGGCAGTCCGTGTGTTCTCAACACGAACTGCCTTTCGAAACTGCACAAAATGCGACCACCGAGGGACTTAGCGGGCTCTGCGAAGCCTAGGCGAAATCGATCGTTATTCGAACGCGACAATCAAACCGCAGAACGCGATCGAGTCACCGAATGTCGCATGGAACGAGTTAGCCTGCTCCGAGTTCCACGTCGATTTTTGCTTCGCGAGCGGCGTCACGCAGTTTGCTCAACGCACGGGCCTCCAGTTGGCGGACGCGTTCTTTCGTAACGCCCATCTCGGCCCCGACTTCTTTAAGCGTCAGCGGTTCGGCACCGCGTTGCAAACCGAAACGTGCCGAAATGATCTTCTGCTCGCGTTCGTCGAGACGATCGAGGATGCGAGCCAACTCGCGTTGACGTTGTCGCTGCACGGTTTCCTCGGTGTACGGGTCGAGACGTTCGTCTTGATGACCGACGAAAACCTCTTCGCCGCTGGTGCGGAACCGATCGCGGTGACGGAACTCTTTCGGAATCGTCCGAGCGAAGTTCTTCATGATCGCCCAGGTCGCGTACGTGCTGAACTTGTTACCACGTGAGTAGTCGAACTTCTCAACGGCGCGGATCAACGACATGTTCCCGTCACTGATCAACGAGAAGAAATCTTCGCTGCTAGCGACGTGACGTTTCGCGATCGAGACCACCAAACGCAGGTTCGCTTGCACGATCTTGTTCTTCACGCGAACCGCTTCTTCGTAGAGCGACTGGATTTTGTCCATCGTTTCGCTGTTGCTCTGCCCACTGGCGACCAATTCGTCCCGCAAGACACCGGCGCGGTGTTTGAGGTAATTCATTTTGCGAAACAGGTGCCCTTCTTGCTCGCGGTTGAGCAACGCGACATCGTAAAGTGCGGCGAGGTAACTCGGCAGATCCGACGGAGCACGCACTTTGCGAGGTGCACTCGCTTCCGGCATTTCGGCGAGGTATTCCCCTTCTCGGCTGAGGTCCTCGAAGTCTTCGTTGTAGATGTGATCGAGCGGCAATTCGAGCAACTGTTGCATACGAACTTCGTCGAGAATTCGGCGAATGCTCGAGCGGGTTCGCTTGAACCGTTTGCACAATTGCGGAATTGTCGCGCCGTGAGCGTGCAATTGCGCCACGACACGCTTGTCTTCCTCGGTCAACGACTCTCGGTGGTGTGGGAAAATCGCGAGTTTCTGATTCCGGGCGTCGAAGTTCTTCAGGGTGTAGCGGATCGTTTCTGGGGAACGATTCATTTGCTGGGCCAACTGCACGGTGACCTCGGAAAGACTCGCGCCACCTTCGGCGAGTTGCCGAGCACGTTCGATCATCTCGGTCTTCTCGTCGCTGCTGAGTTGGCTGAAACGTTCACCACGCCGGACTTTATCACGGTTGGCGGCGATGAATCGCTCGACGCTGCTGTGCAGGAAGCCGACGCGTTTGCGTTTGCCAAAGAGGAATTTCCGGCTGACGAGGCCGGCCTCACGCCAACGGCTGATCGTTTTGGTCGAAACATGAAACTGTTTCGCCAGATCATTGACCGTGTGAACCCGTTCGCCCGCCGACTCTGCGTCGAGGTCGGCCGAATCCGACAGGTCTTCGATCAGCAAACGCAGATCGTGCTGCAGATCTTCCGTCCGGATCGTCTGCCGCATCTTGGAATCGGGACGATAGTTTGTAATGCGAAAGCAAACGTAATCGATCACGTAATCGCGATCGGGCACGAGTTCGCTGAGCAGTTTTTCGGCGAGTAATCCCTGTTCGATTTTCTTGTTTCGAGGTGCGAATCGGGTGAGTTGGTCGCGGAGTTCGATCAGTCCGACATGACGATAGCTAGTGTGCATTGTCTTCGTTTCCCAGTGCTTGATCGTTCGTGTCCAAATGTTTCCTTGCAACCCCGGCGGGTCGCCGACACGGTAATCTGATTTGCCCGGGGATCGCCAAATCCATAAGGCGATTAAGGATCCTGCCTCGCGAGCAAACAGTCGACCAATCGAAGGCCGAAAGTCTACCAAACGAGTCAAGTGTTTTTCGTGCGGCTCCATGCCACGCGAAATCGGATGTTCGGCGATCGGTGCCGCAAATTCATGCCACTGGACGAATCGTACCGTACAGCGGAATGACGACATCAACGCCGAAATCCTTGTCCTCATGAGACCGATGAAGTGACGAACGAGTTCATCGAAAAGTTCGAATTTCCCCGGAATCGCCAGGGCGGAACTCCCCGTCTTGCCCCAGTTGCCTAGTTGAGAACCGCGTGGGTTCAGCTTTGGCTCGCACAACTAATGGCGGACAGGTCGTTTTTAGCCCCAAACGTGTCGCCTCATTTGGCGGCACTCAGTCGGACGGTGGTGGATACTGAAAATTCCAGACCAAAAGTGCCCGGTCCGCTGTAAAACAGTGCCTTGACTTCAAAAGTGTCCGGTAAAACACAGCGTTTTATGGGCTAGAAAATTTCCGGCTTGCTGACCAAGTGTCCTATCGACGACACAGGAAATGTCACATTTACAATCAGATTGCAACTTTTACCGTCTCAAAACGAGATTCTGGGCGATTCTTGGACAACCATTCAATCGGTTGGCAGGTTGATGCCGATTCTGCGGGAGTAGCGGCATTATTTCGCCGTTTTCTTCGGTCTTTTCGTCCCCGCCTTCCGCTGTTTGAGTTTGCCCTGATGAGCCATCGGATTCACCGCGAAGCCCCTGCCTGTCGTCACCAAAACGAGCCAGTCGTGCCGGCGGCACTGCAACCCCCACTTGCCGATCATTCGCGGGCGAGCCGCCGTGGATTTCTGGCGTCCGCGTTGGCGGCGGGAATCGCTGGCACACAGGCGACCTGGACCCCGGATTTGGCCCAGGCGGCCGGTTCGGGAGAAACCCGTCTATCCATTTCGCACGATAACGACCTGTTCCGTGTGCGGATGCAAATGGATGTCAAAGGGAACGTGACTTTGGTGGAAGACCCGTTGATCCCCGAGGGCAAGAAAAAACTGCTCCCGGTCACGGCCGACTTGAGCCTCGATTACGAGGAACGATTCCTGCGTCCGGCCAACGCCACCGGCGAATCGGAGGTGATCGCGGTCGAACGGCACATCCACGAAGCGATCGAAAAGAGCCGTCTGAGCCGCGCCGATCAAAAGACCGAACTCCGCGACACCGTAACGGATGTGATCGCCCGACGCGATCAACTCCCCGAAACAATCTATTCCAACGACGAATATCTGACGCACAAGGAGATCGATCTGCTGCGGACGCCGATCTCGAGCGTCGCGGTCGATCGCCTGGTCCCTCAGCAGATGATGCGTCCGGGAGAAAAGGTCACCATCTCCAACGCGGACCTCTGTTCGTTCTTCAACCTGTCCGCAGTGGCCGACAGCGACGTGCAAATCGAACTCGTTTCCGCTGATCGGTCGCAGGCGAAACTGCAGATGCGAGGCAAAATCGACGGTTCCGTCTCCGGCGTGCCGACGCGGCTCCAGATCGTAGGCAAATTGACGCTTGACCGCCGCGCCGGTGCAGTTGCCTGGGCCGCCGTCGCGATTCACGAAACCCGCGAAATCGGGAAGGCGGAGCCAGGATTCGACATCACCGCGACGGTGCGAATGGTCCGCAAACCGCTCGATCGCGTCCAAACGCTGCCGGCCCAGCCTGCCGAGATCGCCTTTGACGAACCGCCACCGCCGGAACGGTTGCTCGTGGCCGTCGAGAGCGAGCACGTCGGGGTCGAGGGACTGATGGACCGTCGATGGCGAATGATGCAGGACGTGCCGGGGGCAGCCGTACTGCGAATGATTGAAAACGATCAGGCGATCGCGCAGCTGAACCTGCGACCACTTCCGCGACTGCCCGACGGCCAGCAGTGGACGTTGGCGGCGTTCGAAAACGACGTCCGCAAAACGCTGGGCAACCGTTTCGGCGAATTGATTGAGAGCCACGAGGGGATGACCGATGGCGGGCTGCGGTTGCTGCGAGTGGTCGCCGCGGGGAGCGTCGAAGGGGTGCCGATCCAGTGGATCATGATGCATATCAGCGACAACGAACGACGACGCGTGATGGCGACGTGGACGATGGATGGCGAGAGCGTTTCGATGCTCGACGGGTCGGATATCCAACTCGCCGCCTCGGTACGCCTGGTCGACGAAGGCCGCCGCACCGCCAAAACCGGCTCAAAAGCAACGAAAAGCGGTGAAAACACCGATTTGTCCGCCGTGAAATCTTCCGACGAAGTAGAATCGGTGGCGTCGACCGCAGAAGTCATGTCACCGAGCGACGTCAAACGCCGCTAGGGGCGTCACGCCTCGAGAGTTACGAACTCGCCAGGCCTTGTTGCACGAAATTACTGGCGATCCGTTTTGTCAAATTCTGCGTCGTAACAGAACTGATCCTCGCACCCGCTCGGCGACTCTTCCGAACGCTTTTTTTGACCAAACCCATGCAATCAACCGGCATCAAACGTCCTCACCACCTTTGCCTCCCGCGTTTGAGTTTTCCGCGTTTGGTCGCTTCGCAGCGTGCCCACCACCCCCGAATGCTGGCGGGGTCGCTAGGTCTTTTCGTCGCCAGCGTTTTGCTGGGCGGAGTTCCGCTCTCCGGTCACCTGTCGGCTCAAGAGCCAGGCAAGGAAGACGCCTCGAGCCAATCGCAAACACAATTCGCCCCGGGCGTGGTCACCGTCATTCCCCCGGCCCCCGATCCGAAGGAAACCTTCGACGGACCGCTGACATTACAGTCAATGATCGACGCGCACCCCGAGATCAGTTGGGAGGCAACGGGCGATCACACCGACGGACGGCCACACTTCGATCCTCGCAGCCGCACCCTGCAGGCGATGCTCAAACAAGTGATTTTGCGGCGTGAGATCTACTGTTTCGAATTCTCGTTCAAACCGCTGCGGCAGATTTACCTTGATATTCCACGTCCAGACGGGCGGATGCAGCGGAAATTGGTGCAGTACATGGTCTACCGCGTGCGATACCGGGGCGGCGACATGCGGCCAGCCGCCGATGACATGGAAAAGCCGATTTACCGGCGAATCGAGTCGGTCAGCTACAACTCACGCCGACTTTTTCCCATGTTCGTGCTCGAGGACCACGAGTCGAAAAAACAGTTCACCGACCAAATCTTGCCGACGGCGGTCGACCGTATCGCGATCCGCGAACAGATCACTGCACCGCTGTACAACAACGTGGAGATCTCTCGCGTCAAAGTTCCACGAACCAAAGATGAGGACGCACCCGGTGTTTGGGGGGTCGCGACGTGGGTGGACGTCGATCCGAACATCGATTTCTTCTCGGTCAACGTATTCGGCCTGACCAACGCATTTGAACAAGACGGCGAGGGAGCCGACGCGCCGTATCGCCGCAAAGCGTTGATGCTGAATTTCTTCCGTCCCGGCGACTCGATGGACCAACTGTCCGACCGAGTCCGCTTTGGCGTGCCCGCCTACGAGGACGAAAAAGACCAGAGCTATATTTTGGAGAAATATGGGCTCGATAAACGGCTTGATTACCGGTGGGTGTTCCGGTAACTTTCTCCCCTCTCACATCGAACATTTTCGCGTCACCGTGGTGACGCCTCCTCCAAACCAACATCGGCCGGGCGATTCTTTCGTCCGTTCCGAGATCAGCAAAACGAAGAAACAATGGCACACAAAAAGGGTCAGGGCAGTAGCCGCAACGGTCGCGACAGTAACGCACAACGCCGTGGAGTGAAACGATTCGGCGGTGAAGCGGTTCGTGCCGGCAACATCCTTATTCGTCAGGTTGGCACCAAATTCCACCCCGGAAAAGGCGTCGGCATGGGTAACGACTACACCCTTTTCGCGTTGGTCGACGGAAAAGTCCGATTCGACCGCGAAGGTCGCCGTATCAACGTCGACGTTGCCTGAACCTGAGCGTTACGATTGAATGGATTCAGCGTTGAGGGGCTCAACCCTCCGCAAGCCGAAGCGGTTCAGACTCTCTCCGGACCGCTTCTTGTATTGGCCGGCGCGGGAACCGGTAAAACCCGCGTGGTGACGTTTCGCATTGCGAACCTGATTAAAAACGGGATCGCTCCGGAGCGGATTCTCGCCGTCACGTTCACCAATAAAGCCGCCGGCGAGATGCAGGAACGGGTCGGTGAACTGCTCGGGCACAACAAAAGACGCCGCCGCAAAGGCGAGCCCGCTCCGCCCAAGCCCACGATCAGCACGTTTCACTCGCAATGCGTTCGCATGTTGCGCGAACACGCTAACGTGCTGGGCTTTCCGAAGAAATTCTCAATCTACGATCGCAGCGACCAGGAGTCGCTCGCCCGAGCGATCCTGCGTGAACTGCGTTTGCCCAACACGGCACTCAAGCCTTCGGACATGCTGTCGATCATCGGTTCGTGGAAGAACGAATCGATCATGCCCGATGAAGCCGTAGGCCACGCCAGCACCGACAAAGAACACTTTGCCGCCGCCGGTTACCGACGCTATCAAAATGCCTTGCGTGCCCGAGGAGCAATGGACTTCGACGACCTGCTGCTGCACACCGAAGTCTTGCTGACCGAACACGAGGACGTCCGCCAAGCCGAGGCATCGAAGTACGATCACGTGCTCGTCGATGAATACCAGGACACCAACGGCAGCCAATACCGGATCACTCAGGCACTCACCAAGGAACACCGGAACTTCTGCGTCGTCGGTGACGACGATCAATCGATTTACGCGTGGCGTGGTGCGGACGTCTCGCACATCCTGAGCTTCTCGAAAGATTGGCCGGATGCGAAAATCGTGTGGCTCGAAGACAACTACCGATCCACCGGCGCGATCCTCGAGATGGCCAACCGCCTGATCGCGTTCAACACCGAACGCCATGACAAGATCCTCAAAGCAGACCGCCCGACGGGCAAACGTCCGCGAATCGTCCAACACAAAGACGAAACCACCGAAGCCGAAACCGTTGTCCGAGAAATCCGGCACCTGATCGACAACGAACACATTCAACCGCGCGATATCGCGATCCTGTTTCGAACCAACGAACAACCCCGCTTGTTCGAAACCGAACTACGCAAGGCCGACGTGCCGTACGTGATGCTCGGAAGCCAGTCGTTCTTCGACCGCCGCGAAGTCCGCGACCTGATCGCTTACCTGAAGTGGATCGATCAACCCGACGATGAAATTTCGCTGCTGCGTGTGATCAACACGCCCGCGCGAGGCCTCAGCAACAAGTCGACGAAGTTGCTAGTCGAACGCGCCGTCCAACGAGGCGTTCCTGTTTGGCAGGTGATGCAGAACAACGCGGCGATCGAAGACCTACCGGTCGCCGCGAAACGTGGGATCGAACAACTCCGGCAACTCTGTGCCGACGTGCAATTGCGTGCCGAGAACGACTCGCTCGTCGATGCCATGGAAACACTGATGGCGCGAACCGGGTACGCGGACGAAATCACGCGTTTGTATGACCAACCGGAAGAACGCGAAGCGAGAATGGCGTCGATCGGAGAATTCACCAACGCGATTGCCGCCTATCAAGACAAAACCGACAAACCCGAGTTGTCCGGTTTCTTGAGTGACATCGCTTTGTCGGGTCGCGAGATGGGCAGCGAGAAAGACAAACTCGCGATGAAGAATGCGGTGTGGTTGCTAACGATGCACGCCGCCAAAGGACTGGAGTTTCCGGTCGTTTACATGGTCGGAATGGAAGACGGGTTCCTACCCCATAGCCGGAGCGTCAAAAGCGGACGCGACGAAGACATCGCCGAAGAACGCCGGCTTTGCTACGTCGGCATCACACGCGCCCAGGAAACCCTCACGATGTCTCTTGCACTGACGCGGCGCAAATGGGGGAAACCACGCCCGACTCAACCGAGCCGGTTTCTTTATGAGATCACAGGCAAGGCAGAAAACCCGAACAAGTATCGCAAACGCAGCAGTGGCGCCGCTCGCGTCCAACGCTGAGCCGAACCTACCGTGTTTTCGCGTGTCACTGCCCCAGGGCGCTGGTCAGACACGACAGTCAAACACGACACCCGATCAATCACAGCATCCGATCAATTGACATTTGAGCCAGACGGCGTCACGGGGCTACTGGGTCATCGACGGAGTCCTACACCGACGTTCCTGACCCGCCCAATCGCAACCTTAGGCAACAGGAGCTTTCGTTGGTTTCGAAAACAAAGAAGGCGGGCGGCAACGGACGCCGCACGAGAGGCACCGCGACCGTCCAACGTGTGTTCTGTGGTTGGGACACACCCCTGCTCGAATCAGCGACTCGGTGGTTGACCGACAACCATTCTCTATGGTCTGCGAGCCAGGAGGACGCCGATGCCATGCCGTTGCTCGCGGCCCAGTTCGACGACGACGCTTCAGACGACACGTTACCGAAATCAAATACAAACAGTCCATCCACCGGAACGATCGACTTGAGCCCAGTCGACGTTGTGCTTCCTTCGAGTCGAGCGATTCACCGGTTGCAGGAAAAACTCACCTTCGCTGCGCAAGCAACAGGCAAACGCTTTCGCTCGCCACGCTTTTACCTGGTCGGTCGTTTGCCATCATTGCTGTACCGACGACCGGCCGAATGGGCAACCGACTTTGAACAAACGCTCGCCTGGGCACGCGTGCTCGCATCGTCGGAACCGACGCTGCTGCAAACGATCATCCCGACGTTGCCCGATTCGGAATCAATGTCGGGTTGGCTCGACCTGGCGACGACGGTGGGTCGGTTGTGGACGAAGACGTCTGCGGAGAACTGGACCTTTGATGATGTCGCCGGCAATGCAGACGGAGCGTCCGAAAGACGGCGGTGGGAGTTCCTCTCGAATCTTCACCGCCGATACCTCGAGGAACTCAGGAAAGCCGACCGCTGCGATCCCAACGCCGCTGCCTTGGACGCGATCGCAGACCGTCGTTGTCGAACCCTCCGCCCGCTCGTGCTCGTGGGCACGTCGGACCTTTCGGAGATGGTCAAGACGATGTTGAGCCAACTCGACGCTCAGGTCTCGTCGCTAATCGCAGCCCCTGAAAACATGTCTGGCCACTTTGACGATCGAGGGTGTCTGAACGCTGACAAATGGAAAGACCGGATTCTGCCCATCGAGGACGATCAACTGATTCCCGCCGAAGGAATCGAAGATCAAGTTCACAGTGTGACGGAAGTGCTCGCGGAGCTGAGCGAGCAACACAGCGTTGATGAAATTACCGTTGGCGTCACGGATGAATCGCAAATTGAACCGATCGAAAACCAATGCAGAATGCTGAATGTGGAAACGTATCGGCATTTCGGCTGGACGGTGGCCGAAACATCGGTAGGCCGATTAGTGGAGTTGATCGTCACCTATCGCCAACGCAGAAACTGGCGATCACTCGCCGCGTTGGTTCGCCACGCTGCCGTGTATGAAATGATCGATCAGCAACTGCGAGCCGACGGCGCAGACAAAGGGGGCAAACATGCGAACACAGACTGGCTGACGAAACTGGACCAACTCCTCGCCGAAGCTTTCCCGCGAAACGTGGATCAGCCACTGCCTCCGAAACGATTCGAAGCCCCCGTCGCGCGAGACATTCGCGACCACATCGCGACCTGGCTTTCTCCTTTGGATCAGGATCGGCAGACCATTCGCGGTTGGAGCGTGGCGGTGAAGGAAGTTCTGACGAAGGTCTACCCGCGCGAAGAATCGTCGAGCGCATCCACACCTGGGGAAGATTCGCGAACCGAACAGGCCGTTCAGGCCACGTTGGAAACACTCTCTAGCCTCGAGGACCTCAGCGTTCCGCTTGACACGCCGGTTGAATCTGACACCGCCATCGAGTTGCTCGCCGGACGGATCGGAGATATCAGTTTGCCCGACACATCCGCACCGGAGAAACTGGAAATTCTTGGGTGGCTCGATTTGGCACTTGATGACGCGCCCGCGCTCGTGCTGTGCGGTCTCAATCACCCGTTCGTCCCCGAAGCTTCATCGAGCGACCCGTTCTTGCCGTCGGCCCTGCAAAAGTCACTCAACCAACGCGTCAACGATCGACGCTACGCACGAGACGTGCACGCGCTGCAACAAATGCTGAGCACGCGAGCGAGTACGAAACTCATTGTCGGAAAACACTCAGCGGACGGATCTCCCACGCCGCCGAGCCGCCTGCTCGCTGCGGCGACCGCCGAGGACGCGTCGCGGCGGGTATGTCGTCTACTCACCGAGCAACGCCCCACGATTCAGATTGTGCGTGACCCGGACGGACCGCAACCGAACGACACGCCCGACGCGAAATGGATTGACGAACAACGCAAACGTTTCTTCCGACCACCTCCTCCCGAACCCGGACGGACGATCGAAACGCTCAGCGTGACCGCGTTCTCTGCCTATCTGGCGTGTCCTTATCGTTTTTACCTTCGTCACGTGCTGCGACTTCGGCCACTCGATGATGCCGCTCTCGAACTCGCCGCCAATCAATTCGGCGACCTCGTTCACGGAGCGTTGGAATACTTCGGCGAAAGCGACAAGAAGGACGAAGCCGACCCTGCCAAGATCGAAGCCGAACTGATCGCACAACTGCACCGTTTCGCCGAAGAACGATACGGCAGCAACACCGCATCGACGGTCGCACTCCAAGTTCGACAGGCAGAGCGTCGCCTCAAAACCGTCGCGTTGCGGCAGGCCGAACGGGTTGCCAAAGGGTGGCGTATCCACGCCGTCGAGGCCTCAGTGGACGAACTCGACTATGACCGAAAAACCAAAAAGCCGAAAAAGCCAACCGGCATTACGCTCGACGGTCAATTCACCGGACTGCGAGGTCGTTTCGATCGGATCGACTATCACCCGGAAACCGATCGATGGGCGATTCTCGACTACAAGACGCACGGACACTTACCGGAAAAGAAACACCTCAAGAAGTTGCCCGATAAATCGACGACTTGGGTCGACCTACAACTCCCGCTCTACCGTCGATTCATTCCCGATCTCGGGATCCCCGCCGATCCGGTCAACGTCGAATTGGGATACTTCAATGTCGCCGAAAAAGACGCGGAAACCCAAGTCAACATTGCCACGTTCACGGAAGCTCAATTCCAACAAGCGGACGAGTTGATTCACCACTGCGTCCGCCAAATCCGGGCCTGCCATTTCGAACCCAACGAGAACGGCGTCGAATTCGATGACTACGAAATGATGTTCAACGAAACGACGACAACCCTCGGCGAAGATGACGAGGAATACAGCGAGGTGTCACGATGAATCAACGCGCCGAATCTGAATTTTCCACCGAAGAAGCAATCTCAATCGTATTCGATTACAACGTGAACGAGGCGTTCGATGAATTGTTGCTCGAACGTGAATTGCTGTCGCCCGAACTACTACGCAGCGCATTCGAACCGACACTCGTACGTGCCTCGGCGGGTACCGGGAAGACCTACCAACTCACCGCACGACTCCTGAAGATTCTGTTGACCGGTGCGCCTCCCGAATCGGTGTTGGCAACGACGTTCACCCGGAAAGCGGCGGGGGAGATTCTTTCGCGAGTGCTGGTCACCCTCGGTACGGCCGCAGACCCGAATCGCACGGATGCGCTCGACGAACTTCGCAGGCAAGTCGATTTGCCCGGTTTGCCTCGCAATGTTTGCGGCGATTTGTTTCATCGTCTGCTTCGCAACATCCACCGTCTGAGGATTTGCACGCTCGACAGCCTGTTCTCGCAACTCGCTCGAGCCCTTCCCTTCGAACTCGAACTGCCTCCCGGATGGCGACTCACCGACGACGTCGAAGAGGTTTGGTTGCGGCAACTCGCGGTCGGCAACATGATCGATGTTTTGGAATCGTCAGAGATCGAAACCTTGATCTCAATGCTCGGTCGCGGCGACGTCAAACGCAACATCGCTCGCGAGATCATCCAGGTCGTCGAAAGTACCTATGAACTCGCTCGTCAGGGCAGCATCGAAGCATGGGATTCGTTTTCAGTTCCGAGTCGTCCTGAATCCAAAATGATCACGGCGGCGGCAGGCACGTTCCGAATGGCGGAACTGAAACAGAAATCGCTGTGTTCTCTTCTCGAGAAGATGGCGGATCATCTCGACGCGCGGGATTTCGGACCGCTCGTCGAACAGACTCTGATCAAGAACATTCACAAGTCTCGTGTCTCGCACGAGGAAGTCAAATACGGACGGAGCAAGTTTCCGCCGGAGTTGGACCCTGAGTTTGATGTGCTGTACCAATCGGTTCAGTCCGAGTCGCTGTCGCTGCTCAGGAGCCAAAACCAGGCGACCGGGAGCGTCACCGCCCACTACGAAGGATCGATCAACGAAGTGAAACAGGCGCAGCGTGCGTTCGCCTTTAGCGATATCGCGGTTCGACTCGCCAACGTTTTTCGTGACCTCCAGGCAGAAACGATTCAAGACCGCCTTGACTCCAAGATCAATCATCTATTGCTCGATGAGTTTCAAGATACCGCTCCGGTTCAGTGGCAGGTACTCAAGGTCATCGCTCAATCGGTCGTCAACGAACCATCAAAGGATGTCCCCGGCGATTCGGGATCTGCAGGATCGCCAACGGATTTCGATCCACGTCGAAGCCAATCTTTTTTCTGCGTCGGCGACACCAAACAAGCCATCTATGGGTGGCGGGGCGGGGTTGCGGAAATCTTTGACGCGGTCGATCGCCAAATCGAAGGAATTGTCAGTCGGTCACAAGACCAAAGCTACCGGAGTTCTCGGATTGTCTTAGATGCGGTAACGGATGCGTTCCAAAATCTGCCTCGACACCCGATGGCCGAATCACCCGAAGAAAATGATCCATCAGACAGGGCCGCCTACGAAGCTGTAGCGCTGCAAGAGTTCGCCCGAAAATTCCCGGCACACACGGCGGCCAAAGAACTGCCCGGTTATGTCCGCTTCGGCACCGGCCCGTTGCTGCCGCCGAAGGAGGATCCCGATGATCCCAAGGCGAAACCGATCAAACCCTCCGCCAAAGAGATCACGTCGGCGTTAATGGATGCGGCGGCGGAACAAATCCACTCGCTCAATCGCGCAGCGCCTCACCTAACGATCGGTGTCCTTACGCGGACGAACGCAACGGTAGCAATGCTGATCGACCGCCTGGAATCTCTCGGAGTGGACGTCAGCGCGGAGGGCGGCAACCCACTGACCGACTCGGTGCCGGTGCGTTGGGTGATGTCGGCTCTGATGATGACCGAACACCCCGGCGATGGTCGTTGGCGTTTTCACATTGCCCATTCCCCGTTGGCCGATCACTTACCACTGGCCGTCACCGATCGAGCCGATGCGGCGGCGACCCAACTCCGGCGGATGATCGAAGACGAGGGATTGGCGGCAACAGTCATGTTCCTCACCGATGCACTGCGTCCGGTTTGCGATTCCCGTGATCAAGTTCGATTACAACAACTTATCGAACTGACCACGCTTTATCGACACACCGCCCGTTCACGACTGCGTGATTTTGTCGACCTGGTCAACGTAAAACGGGTTCAGCGCCCACGTGCGGCAGCGGTACGTGTGATGACCGTTCACCAGTCCAAAGGACTCGAATTCGACGCAGTGTTTCTGCCCGAGTTACACAAAGAACTGATCGGCAGACCACCGCAGTGCATCGCCGATTTCCCCGACCTCGGTGAACCACCGATCGGGATGAGCCGCAGCGTTAGCGAAAAACAATGGCACTTTCTTCCTGAACGATGGCAGCGAACCTTCGGCGCCAACGTTCAATCACGTATTACCGAAGCCTTGTGCTTGCTATACGTCGCAATGACGCGAGCAAGACAAGGCCTTTATATCCTGACTCCCCCGAGTACCAAACGAGATTTCGCGACGAAGAATGCGGCATCACTGCTCTATCATGCGTGGCGACAATCCTCGCCGCATTCAGACGCTGATCCCACCGCCGGCGACACGGTTCTGTACGAATCAGGCAACGATGAATGGTACAGCGAAGGAAAAAAGAACAAACCACAGGTGGCGGATGAACCCGAGGCAGTGCCACAGCGCGTAATCCGTTTTCGTCCAATCGGCGACACGCCCCGTCGAAACGCGATGACAACGCAATGACAACGACCGGACGCTATGCCAATGACATCAACATAGCGCCCTGACATGCACAAACCGCTTTCGTTCTGACGTCTTTGACATGGAACGCCTTCTCCTCAAGAGGCATCCAGATAAGATGGCCAGACACTCATTTCTCGGGAGCGGTTTGATGCGCAGCGTTTTGTTTTTCTTGTTTGCGTGCAGCACCATGTGCGCACACCCCGTCGCTCATGCGGCAGATCAACCACATGTCTTGTTCATCATGACAGACGACATGGGCTGGATGGACCTGCACTGTCAGGGAAACAGTGTCCTTCGCACGCCCAACATTGATGCCTTGGCGAAGGCGGGTGTGCGTTTCACCAACGCCTATGCCGCATCGACAGTTTGCTCTCCGACACGTGCAGCAATCATGACGGGACATGCCCCCGCGCGTTTGCACATCACACAACATGGCCCCGATGGAAAACACTTCTGGCCGGATGATCGACTCGTGCAACCACCGCCGACGCAGCATGAGCTACCCCATGAAACCACGACGGTGGCGGAGCGTCTCAAATCGGCAGGTTACGCCACCGGTTTTTTTGGCAAGTGGCATTTGGGACGAGACGAAAAATACTGGCCGGAGCATCATGGTTTTGATGTCAATAAAGGAGGATGCGGTTTCGGCGTGCCGCCGACCTACTTCGATCCCTATCGCATCCCCTCGCTCTCGCCACGCAAAGAAGGCGAATACCTCACCGATCGACTCGCAGACGAGGCGATCGATTTCCTCCGCAGCGAACATGACAAACCGATGTTCGTTTGTTTGTGGACCTACAACCCACACTATCCATTCGAAGCCCCCGAGGAACTGACTGAGCACTTTATCGGCAAAGAGGGGCCGGGGTTAAAAAACCCGATTTACGGCGGGCAAATCGAAGCAACCGACCGCGCGATCGGCCGCGTTTTGAAGGAACTCGATGCACTGGGAATCGAGGAGGAAACGTTGGTGATCTTTACTAGTGACAACGGTGGATGGTCGGGTGCCGCCGACAACCGACCGCTCCGAGAAGGGAAAGGCTACCTCTACGAAGGTGGAATTCGCGTGCCGTTGATCGTTCGATGGCCGGGAGTCACGCAGGCGGGTGTAGTTGATGAAACACCGGTGATCAGCATGGACCTCACCGCGACGGTACTCGACGCCGCCGCGATTCCCGCTGCAGCAGACGAACTTGACGGCGTTTCGCTACGCCCTTTGTTTGTGGGAAACCAGCTCGAACGGAAAGCGATCTTCTTTCACTACCCACACTTCGCTTTTCATAAATCCAATCGCCCTGGTTCCGCAATACGCAGCGGTCGCTACAAACTCATCCTCCGTCACGACGATGACTCGGTGGAGTTATTCGATGTTATGGAGGACTTGAGCGAAACCAAAAATGTCGCTGGGTCTCATCCCGAAATTGCCGATCGTCTGACGCAGCGGTTGACCGATTGGCTCAAACGGACGGACGCGGGAATTCCAGCTAAGTTGGATCGTTGAAGCTATCGGACAACGACAACAGTTCGCTCAACGCTAAGTCGTATTCCGCGCCGTGTGTCAGGGCCGCAGGAGAGGATACGCTCGCTAATTTCTCGATAGCAGACATTTCGATGGCGGACGATGGTACCGGTGAAACCAATTTGCTCTCGACCATTAACTGATCGATCGCCGTTTCGAGCAGGACCGTGCTGTCCGACTCGAGTTCTTTATCCGGCGTGATTAGCGTCGACATCAAGGGTTCGGCAACGGCCTGCGGCGCTACTGCGTCATCGCTGTTGAGTCGATTGATGACCATCAGAGCATCCAACTCGGTAACCAATCCATTGCCACTGACATCGAAGAAGTAGGAATTCGCATCCACACCGGTGTCGACACCACCTCCCGATATCTCATTGAGCCGATTGATAATAACGAGCGCGTCCAACGCAGTTATAAACCCATCCGCCGTTGTGTCGGTCGGGCGGAAGAGGTTCCTCAACGAACCAATGGACACCGCGCCGCTTCCCGCCGAAGAACCCACCAAATAGGTTCGCTCGATTTGCTGCGACGGCAACATGACCGCGTAAGACTGCCCCGCAATCAAATCGGCCGTGATTGCCAAACCGGCTTGGATGCCGATCGGATTTCCGGCCGAATCCAATATCTGCATGGCGTTGGCTTCCGGTAGAAAACCAAATGGTTCCAACGACAGCGTCGTGTTGCTCACCGCCTGAAAGAGAAACGCACTGGGGTTATCCGCAGCGGCAACAACATGGGTCTGCACCACCGAACCGGGGCGAATGATATCGACGGCGATTTCAGAGAAGTCATCGTTGCCGATCAGTCCTATCGCGTTTGCATCGTCGATGACCGCGTTGCTGCTGGGATTGAACAGCGAGACCACAAACGACTCGTCCGGTTCCATCAACAGATCACCGGCAACCGGAATCGAGATCGTCTTTGTCGTTTCGTTGCCAAGGAAGTTCAACGTGCCCGATGGAAACACCGAACCGACAAAGTCGGCGGCGTTGGCGGGATCCGAATCACCTCCGGTCACGACATAAGAAACCGAAGTCCCGCTCGATGTGTTCCCCGTACGGGAGACCGTGAATGTAAACGTTTTTGTTCCGCTACTACCTTCATCCTGTTGAGCGTTCTCGGCGGCGATCGAAAGCAATGATGACGCACTGTCATCGTCATCGCGGATGGTGCCGGTCGATGAGTCAACGTCAATAACAGCATCGCCGGTGGCGTTGCTCAACGCGACCGTGAACTCTTCATCGCTTTCAACCGCGAAATCTCCGCTCACGAAGACGGTAATCGTCTTGGAGGTCTGCCCACCGAAGAACGTAACCTGCCCGCTGGGAAAAACATTGTTATTGAAATCGCTCACCGTTGCGGGCGCGGCCCCACTGCCCGCCACGGAATAGTCGACGGTCAACGATCCTGACGTGTCGCCCGTGCGATTGACAGTGAACGTGAATGGTGTTGTCCCCGAATTCCCTTCGCTACGATCGGCGTCCGCAGCAACAATTGAGAGAGTTGCAGGAATCGGTGTATCGTCATCGCGGATCACGCCGGTCGCAGATCCCGTTGAGACCACGGCATCTCCGGATGGGTTGCTCAAGGTTACCGCAAATGACTCATCGAGCTCAGCCGCCTGATCGCCACGAACGGAGACTTCAATGGTCTGAGATGTCTCGCCGTCATTGAAGACAACACTGCCGGATGGAAAAACATCATCACTGAAGTCGTCGGCCGTTGCCTGATTCGATCCTACTCCCGACACCGAGTAGTCCACCGACACGATCCCCGTGGTAACCTCACTTCGCGTGACGTTGAACGTGAAAATGGTTTCCTCGGAGTCTCCTTCGGATTGGTCCGCGTTGACCGCGGCGATCGCCAAACGCGGAACGAGTTCGCTGTCATCATTGCGGATAGTTGCGTTTGCGGACGCCGTGGAAATGATCGCCCCACCGGTCGCGTCAGACAGTGTCACAATGAACGTTTCATCAGGTTCCAAAAGAGTGTCACCACTGACCGGTATCGAGACGTTTTGGACCGTTTCGCCGGCAGCGAATGTGACCGAACCGGACGGCAGTGTAGTCCCTGAAAAATCATCGACGTCGGCCGGATTCGTTCCGGTACCTAACACCGTATAGCTAGCCGAAACCGCATCCGAATCGCTGCCGCTGCGAGTTACCGTGAACGTGAAGTTCGTCGTTCCGCTGTCACCTTCGCTTTGATCTGCATTCAAAGCGACGATCGCGAGAGATGGCACTACGTACTCGTCGTCGTCCCGGATCACCCCCGATGCCTGCTGCGTCGTCAGAGTCGCTCCGCCGGTCGGGTTGCTTAGCGTGACATCAAAGCTCTCGTCGTTTTCGATATCAAAGTCACCGACGACATTCACCGTCAACGTCTTCGACGCCTGCCCGCTGAAGAAGATCACTTGCCCGGTCGGCAGAAATCCGCCATTGAAATCGCTGCCCTCGGCGGGATCGGTTCCGGATCCCGTGACCGCATAGTCGATTGTCGTCGATCCCGACGTGTCACCGGTACGAGTAATTGTGAAAGTAAACGGAGTCAAACCTCCGTTTCCTTCATCACGATCCGCGTTGGTCGCGACGATATCGATCGATGGGCCTGTGGGTGTGTCGTCGTCACGAATCGTTCCGGTTGCGGAGTCGGTCTCCAAGGTGGTTCCGCTGGACGGATTGCTCAGCGTCACAACGAACGTCTCGTCATCTTCGATGATCGTGTCACCTGACACGTTTACCGTGATCTCTTTGGAAGATTGCCCGCTGAAAAAAGTAACCTGTCCACTCGGCAACACGTTTCCATTGAAGTCGTCAACATCTGCCGGTGACGTCCCAGTGCCGGCAACCACATAGTCGACGGTCGCGGATTGCGAAGTATCACCGTCGCGTGTGACCGTGAAGGTAAACGAAGTCGAGCTACTGTTTCCTTCATCTTGGTCCGCCGACGACGCCACAATCGAAAGCGTCGACTCAGGCGCGGCGTCATCGTCGCGGATCGTACCACCGGCCGATGCGGTCGCGATGGTCGAACCACTCGACGGGTTTGATAGGCTCACCGTAAACGTTTCATCGCTTTCAACGATCCGGTCACCCGCCACACGGACCGTGATCGACTTCGACGTCTGGCCAGCGAAAAAGATGACCTGCCCACTCGGCAGAATGTTGCCGTTGAAGTCATCGACGTTCGCGGGGTTCGAACCGCTGCCCGACACCGAGTAGTCGACCGTTGCCGAGCCGCCCGTGTCTCCCACCCGGCTGACTTCGAACGTGAACGATGTTGTCCCACTATCCCCTTCGGACCGGTCCGCATTGTCGGCCGCGATGGACATCACCGCCAAGAGACAACGGTCCTCGAGACGTTCACCAAGAGCCCTTCGAAGGGAATGAGCTCGGCGACGATGCGAACGATTCATTTTCCCGCGGCGGCCGAAAGAGGGTCGCTTGCCGGTCGCCCAACGAGCGACTTGATTGATTTGACGACTGCCAAACACGGTAGTTGCTCCAAGAGATTTCGAGGGCGTGTGGATTCAACGAGAACGATTCGTACTAAAAAAGCCTCTTCCTGGGCGTGCGTGCGAGGCGTTCTTCTCACGCAGAACTTCGCCGTCGCGCACCACCCATCATAATTACGATCGCGGCATATCGGATGCCAAATGAGAATCCAATCCTCGCCCCGGCGGCCCATCACACCGGAGGGTCTCGCGAGCACGAACGCGTCCTTGACCTCAAGATTCGGCCAAATCGCTTGCTGCGGTCGCGCCGAAAATACCCCCGAAACGGACAGTCTCTACTCCTCATGCTGACCGACGTCAGCGGCGAATCAACGACCGCCTCCCGGACAGTTGGTCAAAACCCCATCCAGATCGCAGATCAAGGTGGCGTGCAGAACGGGACCGATCGGGGCGGGAAAGAGCAGACGAAATAGGCGTGCTGCCCCCTGTGGCGTCGGATCGGAGGCGGTTAATCTTTGCCACATGTCGACGCATTGCCTCATTAGTTTCGGATCCAACCTTGGCGATCGCGATACCGTTGTGGCGAAAGCGGCACGGTTGGTCGATCGATCCGGTGTGGTTGCGCGTTCAGCGGATCCGGACGGTTCACCGTCGATAACGGGCCTGCGAACCAGCCGACTCTATGAGACACCTCCGATCGGCGGCCCTGGTGGGCAGTCGCCTTTTCTCAACGCGGTCGCCGCCTTCGCAACGGAGGCATCCGCCGCAGAAATTCTCGACGTGCTGCAGCATGCCGAGCAACAACTCGGTCGCGAGCGAAAAGATCGTTGGGGGGCTCGATCGATCGACCTCGACGTCGTTTTGCATGGGCAACTTCGTGGCGAAGCTTCTGCCGGACGGCGTGGGTTGATCGGGGGCCGCGGACCGGTCGGAACCGCCGGCGCGTTGGTCGTCCCGCATCCCCGCTACACGGCACGAAAATTTGTCGTCGTCCCCGCCTGCGACGTTGCGGCGGACTTCTTCGACCCACGATTCGGTTGGACTCTCGCCGACCTCGCCGAACATCTCGGCGCAGCCACTCCATCGATGGCACTGCTCGGTGGAGATGAAAACTTACGACGAACGATCTGCGAACGTCTCGCCGCAGAACACCAAATTCAAATTGTCGATGCCGAGGCGGTCGAACGAGGCGTTTCGATCCAAGACGCTCTGTGGTCGTCCCTTCCGTTCGACCACGCAAAACCATGGGTGTCCCCCAGTGTACCGCGTTCACTACGAGAGAACGTGAACGTCGAGAAATCGCGTTCGGAGTCAGCCGCAGAAATGCCGTGTCGCCAACTCGGCCTACCAAGACTGATCGCCCGGATTGAACGGACCACGCTCGCCACACGATGGCCGGCACCGCACCAAATGTGGCCCGTCAGTTGGCGATGGCCGGAATATCGGCTCGAAGTCGATGACCTCGATTGGGCGGTCGGTGAAATCGCGTCCGCGATGGACTCGATGTGTTGTGACATTTGTCCGGTGACCAACGACGGCGATTGGTGGTAGCGTCACGCACGAATCAATGAGTCCGAATCGAGCACCTCAACATCTTTGCGTTGACACTTCTCTTGATTGTATTCGTTCCAACGATTTTTGAAACCGAAACTGTCATTCCCTGTGAAAGAGATTGCAACGTCATGTTTGATTTGGTCCTCGGCACCAACAACGCCAAAAAACTCGTCGAACTGCAAATGATGCTGCCCGAGGGGATGGCGAAGTTGACCACACTCGCTGACATAGATGGTTCGATCGATGTGGTCGAAGACGGCACCACCTTCGCCGAGAACGCTGCGAAGAAAGCGACCGAGCAAGCCAAACATATCGGCCGATGGGTACTCGCCGAGGACAGCGGCTTAACGGTCGACCACCTCAAAGGCCGACCGGGAGTTTACTCGGCGCGGTACGCAGGGACACACGGTGACGATGCCGCCAATAATGAAAAACTGCTCGACGAACTGAGCGGCGTACCGGCAGAGAAACGCGACGCACAGTTCAACTGCCACCTGTGTCTTTCGGATCCTCAAGGTGAGGTCCGCTTGACCGCGTCAGGAATTTGTCGCGGACGGATCGCCGAGTCGCTCTCGGGTGCCGCGGGCTTTGGTTATGACCCGCTGTTCATCGTTCGCGAATACCACCGAACGTTTGGTGAACTCGACCTGACGGTGAAGCGTGCGATCAGCCATCGTTCGCGAGGGCTTCGTAAGTTGCTTCCCAAATTGGCCGCGTTGATCGCATCGGTTGAAAACGCTTCCTAGCGGATCCCGAGCTGATACCTCACCGGTTTCTGATACATCGCCGGTCTAAGGTGTTGTGCCAAAGACGGGTCGAGTCGGAACCGGATGAAACCGAGGCCACGGAACTTCAGGTGGCTTTTCTTTTTGCGATGAAAAGCAACCCGTCTTCGGATTCACATCCAGAGGCGAGGGGCCTTCGCAAAAAAGTCCGTCGTCTGTGGCGGCCAAGACGGCTCCCTGCTCAACCAGTTCTTGAGTGATTTGATCAGGACCGTACGAAACATCCGACTTCCAATCGCCCAGCAGTCCGCCGCGATCCGCCGGATCATGCAAACGCTCGCTGGGGATTCCCAGTGCCAGACAGCCAGGCGAGAAAACGCAAACACACGCCAAAAACCCTAAACGCAGCGAAGCACTTCGCAGCGAGTTCCGGTACGTTCGGTGGGTAGTGTTGCAATCCATGTTAGAGTGAATCGACCGTTACAGACGGAATCTTTAGAAAAAATCCCGCCACCGATTCCTCTTCGCTAAATCGCCAGCGAGGCACGTCCCGACACACCGACAGCGATGCCGTTTGCACCGATTGGTGGGAATGCGGCGATAGAGACTCGCAAAAATTTGTGGGTCCGCGAAGCTCCCGCAAACCGTTGTGCCTCAGACCGCACACCTCGAAACGTGCGATCGGCAGCATGATGATGGCGAGGGAAGCTCGGCGGTGTGCGGCTATCGCACAGGTCGCCGTTTGGCGACTGGGCGTTCTGGAAAAGCGTAAGGATTGCTCCGGCCATACGCCTGTTCGCAAGATTGCAAACAGCACACTGCAGGATGTTTCGATGTCGTGATCAAGAACCCGGTACCGGGGGATGAGACCTCGCAACCCCTGCTTGCCAACCAAGGCGTGAACGAAGATTACGAATCAGGAGAATGAACGGTGAAACGGACTTATAGAAGATGTTTGATGGTCGCAACTCTCGTTTGCGGGTTGTCAGGCTTGTCAACGTCGAACGTCCAGGCAAGTGGAAGTTGCTTTGCGGACCTTTTCGGCGGCACCTCCTCCTGCTGCGACGACGCATGCTGCGACGATATCTGCACGACGGGATGTTGCTGCGAAGAGAGCGGATGCGATAGCAACGGATGCTGCGGGGACTATGGATGCGATTCGCAATCGTGTTGCGATTCAGCCATGTGTGCGGACTCCTGTTTGCCGAAACTCGACAGCTTTGCCAAGAAGCTTGGCTGTGGGGGATGCATTCAAAAGAGCGATCGGTGCTTTGACGATTTCATCAGCCCGATGATTGACTTCGTTCACTTCGAAGACCCGCGGAACGTTACCGAACTGCGTCCCATCTTCATGCACCATCGCTTTCCAAAACAACTCGGTCCGGGCAACGTTCCTGCCGGCGGCAGCTTGCAGCTCTTCGCATTGCAGTTTCGCATCGCCCTCACGGAGCGATTAAGCCTGATCGCGGTCAAAGACGGTTATGCGATCGACAGCAGCGAAGGCGCATTGGACGGGTTGCTCGACTCCGGTTGGGCCGACGTCACCGCGGGTCTGAAATACAACCTCATTCGGAACGTAAAGTCGGGCACGCTCTTGTCGGCCGGTTTCACCTACGAGATCCCGATGGGAAGCGAGCAGACCTTGCAAGCAGTCGGCGACGGCGAGTTCCATTTCTTCGCAACCGGTGGCCAGCGTTTCCTCGACGGGAACGCACACGTTCTTAGTTCGGTTGGTTTCCAAATGCCGGTCGACCAGTCGGTACAGAGCACGACCGTCCACTGGAACAACCACATCGACGTTCGCTGCCATGACAAGGTGTATCTGTTCACCGAAAACTCATGGTGGCACTGGACCGACGATGCAGACACCGGTTCGGCGTTCGGCGTTTCTGGTTTGGATCTGTTGAACCTCGGTGACACCGCCGTGGAAGGCAACGACGTCGTCACGCAAAACGTTGGCTTGAAACTCAAACCCAAACGGAACATGGAACTCGGGATGGCCTACGAATTCCCATTGACCGACTTTGAAGACATCATTCGTGACCGTTGGACGTTCGACGCGATCGTTCGCTACTAAACGGTAGCTTTCGGCGCGAAAGAAACACAACGCGTACCGATTCATCTCGGCGAGACTATCTCAGCCAGACAAATTGAAAGCTAGCCAAGCGGCTCGGGGCGGAAACGTCCTCGAGCCGTTTTCTATTTTGTGACGTTTGCTCAACTGCGAATCATTCGTCGGGGCTTTCTGTCAGCGAACTATCGACAAATTCTCACCGAACGCTGCGGACTGGATCTTTTGCCGGAGCCCGCTACCACTTTCAGGAGAATCAACGAAACCTGAGAACCAACCAATCTCGATGGTCCTTCGGCCGTTCTGCACAGA
>JBICHZ010000165.1:0-23982 GCA_043101355.1 Rhodopirellula sp. JB044 | reverse complement strand
CATGTCGGCGGCCAGCAGTAGGGGGGCGATGCAGAGAATCGAACCCCGCATCTCAAACTTCACACCGCCGCCGGACTGCTCCCGTGCCTGCTCGGCGTACCAGTGCAACGCCAGCGGAGTCATGACCGGAACGAGATAAACACTGAACCAAGCCTGCACGGTCGCGGGGCGATAACCGAATTCCTGCAGCAGCAATTTGTCGTAGATCGCGCTCAACGCCCCGAGTACGGTCGCGGCGATCATCCACCCCACCGCTCGGTCGGTTCGAAACTGAATCCCTTCCTTCGCCCCCACCAACGACAACGCCCAGAACGAACCAAGCACGACGGCAATCCCGACAAACTGCAGCGGTGTCGGCCTCTCGCCTAGAAAGACGATCGCCATCGTGAGCGTCCACAAGGGGCTCGTGGCTCGAATCGGCGCCGCGATCGAAAGAGGCAGGTTCTTCAGCGAATAAAACGCGAACACCCACGACGCACCGACCAACAGCGACTTCCCCGCTAGCGCGATGTGCCCTTTCGCGCCAATGGACTCCACCACCAGCAAACTCGGAAAGGAGACCGTCGGCAGGAACGTTTGCACGAGCAACAGCACCGACCAAATCAACGCACTCACGCTGACGCTAATCAGCAGCACCATCGGCACCGCGTTTCCACGCACCGACACTTTCTTCGCGACGTCGTAGAGCCCCAGAAGAAAGGCGGATACGAGCGTCAAGATCATCCATGACATGTGCGGGTGCGATGCAGGTTCAGGTAAAGATGCGGGTTCCGAACACAGCCTACGACTGCGCTATCGCAAGTGCCAGGGCTAGCATCCGGAACGGTGCCCTAGAACACCACAACTCTACGACGTTGGCTCCAACGGATGATCGGCCAGCGTTGGGTTCTTCGTCTCGACGGGCGTCCGCTGCCTGTTTGCCTCAAAGACGGTTTCCCACCACAACGCCGAATCGGCTTGGGTCCACCGACCCGACTCGGGAAGCGAATCCAACCGCGTCATCAGTTCGCTCACCGATGTGGGCCTCGACTCCGCGTCGAGCGACAGGCACTGCATGATCAGATCTTGGAGCCCATCAGGCAAAACGCGGCCCAACCTGGTTTCGGGGCGAACCGGCGCACGCTCGAGTTGTTTCAAGCAGAGGTCGATCGCCGAGTCACCGTCGTAGGTGGTTTGCCCGGTTAGCAATGCGTACCCGACCGCACCGATCGAATACAGGTCACCCGCCATCGTCGCCGCACTCGGGTCGCGTATCGTTTCGGGGGCCATGTACAGCGGCGTGCCGGTGATCGAATCACTGCGCGTCATCGTCAGTGCGACCGTATCGTCGACACGGCCGAGGTCTTTCACCAAGCCAAAATCGAGCACCTTGATGAAGTCCCACGAGTTCGCCTGCGCGCTGAGAAGTATGTTCGCGGGCTTGATATCCCGGTGGATCAATCCCGCTTGGTGGGCCTCCGCGATCGAACCACAAATTTGATGCAAAAGGTGAATTACTCTCGCAGGTTCCTGCGGCCCATAGAAATCGATGAGTTGCTGCAACGAGATGCCATCGATGTACTCCATCACATAGTAAAAAACACCATCAACGTCGTCTGTTCCCTTTTTCGAGTCGTCTCCATACAAACGGTGAGCCTGGCCATAGTCGTAGATCGCGATCGTGTTGGGATGGCGAAGGGTCGAGGTCAGTTGAACTTCGCGGCGGAAACGTTCGACGGACTGACGCGACAAATCTTCTCCCTCGAGGACCTTGATCGCAACATCGCGCCGCAGGTATTGATGGCGACCGCGATAGACCGATCCCATCCCACCGGCACCGAGCAACTCAGTGAGTTCATACTGCCCGAGTCGACGACGGCCGCGGTCACGGTCCTTCAGTCGTTGCTGCAACCGAGCCGACCACAACGCGAGTCCCGCAACACACAAACCCGCAACCGTCAACAAGCAAAACAGACCGATGATCACCCGGCGAAGAATATTGACCGGGCCGAATGCCTCGTCCGCATCAATCTCCATCGCCATTCCCACGTTGTAATCGGGTAACCACTGCCATGCACCGACAACGCGGACACCTCGGTAGTCGTTGTAGCCATCCGTATCCACACCGGAAGAACCCCGCGTCGCTTGGTCGGCCATGTGCGTCAACGGGCAGCGTGACAGCTCGGCAGGGGAAATCGCGTCCGGTGACGTCAGAAATTTTCCGGGGTCGCGAATCCAAATCGGTTTCCAGGACGCGGTATCCACGTCGGCGTCGTTTTCTAGCGACGCGAGCGTCATCCGCGATTCGAAACGGCTCCGCGTGAGCATTCGGGCGGTGCGGTCGAACACATAAGTCGCGTCGGTCGGGGTAATTGACATCCGGGCACTGAGATACCGACGCGGGTCGATCACCCAACCAAAGGTGCCGAGCAATTGATTTTCGTCCATCAGCGGACACAGCACCGTCAGCATTAACCGATCGGAATCGGGGGCGGGCAGCACCAACGTCGGCCCGCTCCGCATCAACTGAGTCCGGTTGAGGTCGGACAGCTCACACAGGCAGCCCACCCGCTCGGCTTTCTCCGAACAGGTGATTTTCCCCGTCGGGTCGGTGAGTACCCATCCTGCGGTCAGCGGATGAGAGCGTATCTGATCCGCGAGTGTCCGGTCCGGGGGCGCGTCGACGTCCGGCTCGCCTGCCGCCTCGGATGGCTCAGCGAGTGTGCGAAGCAGCAAACTGCGAGTCGCGGGGTTGGCTAGAATCTGTTCGGCGTCCCGTTCGAGTTCAGCAAAGTGCAGCCGCACCCGGGCGACGTTTCCGACCAAGATCGACTGGAGCGATCGGCCGGTCAGCCGCCGCATCGATCGATCCAGTTCACGGGTTACCCAGATCATCGTCGCGAACATGACCACGAGATACGCCGCCGCCAACCAGCCGACCAACCGTTGGTTGGTGCCGCTTGCGATTTGCGCTCTCAGTGTCTCGCTATCATGTTTGCGACGCGACGGCATCAATCCTTCTCTTGCAATTTCGCGATCGAAGTGAGGTCTTCGAGCGTCGACGTGTCCCCGGCGAGTTCGCGACCGGCCGCCACGTCACGAAGCAGACGGCGCATGATCTTCCCGCTGCGTGTTTTCGGCAGCGCTGAGGTGAAGCGAATGTCATCCGGTTGAGCGAGTGCACCGATTTGTGTTCTGACGTGCTGTTTGAGTTCTTTCAAAAACTCATCGTTGACTTCACGATCGGTCGTGGTCACGAACGCGGCGATCGCTTGCCCTTTCAGGTCATCCGGACGTCCGACCACAGCGGCTTCGCAAACGTCAGGGTGAGAAACCAACGCGCTCTCGACCTCAATCGTGCTAAGACGGTGTCCCGAGACGTTGATCACATCATCGATCCGTCCCATGATCCAGTAGTATCCGTCGCTGTCACGCCGGGCGTTATCGCCGGTAAGGTACTGGTTGGGCACGTCGCTGAAGTATTGATCGACGAACCGCTTCGGATCGCCGTAAATGCCGCGAAGCATCCCCGGCCACGGTTTGGAAATGCACAGTTTCCCGCCGCTCTCGCTGTCGACTTCGTTCCCAATCTCATCAACGATTTTAGGCACCACTCCGGGCAACGGTTTGGTACAGGAGCCAGGTTTGGTCGGCGTGATTCCGGGCAGCGGGCTCATCATGATGCCGCCGGTTTCGGTTTGCCACCACGTGTCGACGATCGGGCAATTGCCGCCGCCGATCTTCTCGTGGTACCACATCCACGCTTCCGGGTTGATGCCTTCGCCGACGCTGCCGAGTAGACGCAAGCTCGACAGGTCATGTTTCTCGACGTGTTCATCGCCCCACTTAATGAAAGCGCGGACCGCCGTCGGTGCGGTGTAGAGAATGGTGACTTTGTACTTTTCAACCAGGTCCCAGAACCGATCTTCGGCGGGATGGTTCGGAGCACCTTCATACATCAAGCAGGTGGCTCCGGCGGTCATCGGACCATAGACAATGTAGGAGTGTCCCGTGATCCAACCGCAATCCGCCGTGCACCAATAGATGTCATCGTCGCGGTGGTCGAACACCCATTCAAACGTGCGGCGTGCCCATAGGTTGTAGCCTGCCGTCGTGTGCAAGATCCCTTTCGGTTTTCCGGTACTGCCGGACGTGTAAAGGATGAACAGCGGTGTTTCACTGTCGAGAGGTTTGGCGGCCCGCGTTCCCGGTTGCGAGTCAACGACGTCGTGCCACCACACATCGCGGCCCTCGGTCATCGGGGTATCGTCGCCACCGGTACGGCGAAGGACGAGGCACTTTTGCACCGTCGATGATTTCGCGAGTGCTTCGTCCACGGTTTTCTTCAGCGGAAGGACTTTGCCACGCCGGTACAACCCGTCGGCCGTGATCATCAGTTTCGCCGAGGCGTCGTTGTTTCGGTCGGCGATCGACTCGGCACTGAACCCGGCAAAAATCACCGAGTGGATCGCACCGATCCGGGCGCAGGCGAGCATCGCGATCGCCAATTCGGGCGTCATCGGCATATAAATGCTGACCACGTCGCCCTGCTCGACACCGAGCTGCTCGAACGCTTCGGCACATTTGGCGACTTCGGTTTGCAGTTCGCGGTAGGTCAGCGTGCGTTGGTCGCCGGGTTCGCCTTCCCAGATGATGGCGGTCTTTTCCCCCCGGCCGGCCTCGACGTGGGCGTCGACGCAGTTGTAGCACGCGTTCGTTTTTCCGCCGACGAACCATTTCGCGTCCGGCGCCTCCCATTGGCAGACTTCCGTGAACGGCTCGAACCAATGGAGGTGCTCGTTCGCTTGCTCTCGCCAGAACTCATCCGGGGTGTCGCGGGCGGCTGCGTACAGCTCATCGTACTGCTGAACACTCGAAATAACGGCGTTTTGCGTGAATTCGGCCGGAGGCGGGAAGAGACGATCTTCGGTCAAAACGTGGTCGATCGAGCCACCTTGCGAGGCATCGGCGGGAGTTGCGGACATCTGCAATCTTGGGGATGGGGAAGGGAGGAGGGGGAGTTCAAAGTCCACAGTTTAGCAGGTGTCGCCAAATCCATGGGCCGGGGAAAAACAACGAAAGAAGCATTCAGGATAGATTCAAAACAAATGTTTGAAACAGATGTTTAACTTTCTCGGTCTTCCAGTCATGATGGGCGGGAACGCACGATTTCCGCCCGTTTCCTTCGTTCACAAGATCTCGATGGCGCCGCCTCAGGAAAAAATCACGCAAGATTCGGAGGCCTCCGACGAATCAACGACTGCTGGGGAGTCAAACGACAACGCCGCAGTTCCGTCAGCCTCGACGTCAGCGGACCCCTCGGCCCGCCTTATCGCCGCGGCAGGGCCGGTATTTGCCCGTCGCGGGTTTGATCGCGCACCGGTTCGTGAAATCGCCAAGATTGCAGGGGTCAATATCGCAGCAATTAATTACTATTTCGGCGACAAGATGGGACTCTACCGGGCCGTCTTGGCAGGAATTCGCGATCGGCGACAAAGAGAGTACCCCGTGCCAATCGTGGGGTCCGCCCCGCCTGAGGAAATCCTCGGAAAACTCGTTCACACCCTGCTCTCACGGATGCTCGCCAGCGACAACACGGGATGGGAGGCGATGCTGATGATGCGTGAAATGCAACAGCCCACCACCGCCATGAACGAAGTCGTGCAAGAGTACTTTCGCCCGCTCCACGACGCGATGTGCCAAACCATCGAACAACTGATGGCACCGCTGCCGGTTGCCGGTTCCGAGCCGACACGGTCTTGGCAGGAGGACGCCCTTGTCGCCCAAACCGCCCTCGGTGTCGTCGGCCAGTGCCTGCACTACCTCATCGGCAAACCGGTGATCGAAAAACTCGTCCCACCGGAGGTTCGCCAGCAGCATTTCGACACCGAATCGCTGTGCCGTCACATCACCGCCTCCACGCTCGCGGTTTGCGGCCGATCCGACATCGTGCAAATCCGACAGCAAATCGACGACCAAAATAGCAACAACCCCGAAACAACCACTCGCCCGGCAGATGCGATCAAGGCGGCCACCTCATCCACTACAAACAACTCGGCCGCGAACACCTTGGCTGCGGATAACTTGGCCGCGAATCCACACACCGCATCCGGTCGCCAGACCTAACAACGATACAGATCGACGCGTTTCACCAAGAGAAAATAGAACCCACTATGAGCATCGAATCGACCAAAGCCAAATCGCCGCCCGGGAATCCGTACCCGGAATCCGGCAAGGCGTTGCCACCGGACCCGAACCATGCCGCCCCATCCACCAACGGTGATTCGGTCAATGGAGATACGGTCAACGGAGACGTCCCCGGTGCGGGCGCGGTCGGTGCGTCTAGCTCGGTCGGCGCGCCGCATGACTCGCCGACTCACGCCAGCGGCGAGACACCGGCCAACCCTGACTTGCCCGTCGAGCCTCTCCGCAACCTTCCGAAATGGTTGCTGTTCAACATCGTTGTTCCGTTCTTGCTTCTCGGTGCGGCTTCCGGAATCGTGTGGATGCTCGGCTCGGTCGAATCCGCCTCACGTCCGCCCCTCGATGACACCGCCGTCGGCCGATTGTTCGCTTTACCCGCCGTTGACGTTTTGCCGGTTCGCTCACTCAAGAGCACCGGCCAAAAACTGCACCTGAGCGCCGACGGAACGGTTGTCCCGTTTCGTGAGGTGGTCCTCGCAACGGAAGTGGCGGGCCAGATCGTTGAAAAGTCGCCGCTGTGTGAAACCGGTAAGTACGTCACCAAAGACACGGTGCTGATGCGGATCGATCCGACCGACTATGAACTCGAAGTCAAACGGCTGCAGCGTCTTCGCCAACAGGAATACGAAGCTCTCGGGGAAGTCGACCAGGAGATGGTCAACACCAAACGTTCGATCACGTTGGCCAAGGCCGACATCGAACTGCAACGTCGCGAACTCAAACGCCAAGAAGCGTTGCCAAACCAATTCGCCAGCCAAGGGGAACTCGACCAGGCACGACGTGCGTTGCTCGCCAGCGAACAACAACTCGTTCTCTATCAGAACCAACTCGATCTCGCCGAGAAAAGACGAGCCCGGCTGGAGTCGGCCGAACAATTGGCGGCGATGCAACTCGAAGCCGCCGAGAACAACCTCCGCCGAACCGTGATCAAAGCTCCGATCACCGGCGTCGTCGTCAGCGAACAAGCCGAACTGAATACATTCGTGGCACGAGGAAGTGCCGTCGTCACCATCGAAGACACGTCCAAAGTCGAAGTCGCCGCCAAGCTGCGGATCGACCAGTTGTACTGGGTTCTCAACCAAAACAAACGCGACGACCAACCGTCCGAGGACCTGGGGTTGGCACCGGCAACGGGCGATGACGTTGCGTCGGAAAACGCAGCCGGAAACGTGACGGCGGATACATCAACGGTCGGGGATCGCGGCTATCGTTTGCCGCCGACTCCGGTCACGGTCCGCTATGTCGTGTCCGGCCGCGACGGATTGGTCTATCAATGGATGGGGAAACTCGTTGGCTACGACGGGATCGGGTTGGACGAACAAACCCGCACCGTTCCGGTTCGAATCGTTGTCGATGAACCGCAGGCGTTCGAAGCCATCCGGTTGGGTAAAGTCATTAAGCGGAACACCGCCCCCGACTCGGTCGCCGGCCCGACCGCTTTGGTGCGTGGGATGTTTGTGAAGTTGAGACTCGAACTCAACCCGGCAGTGGACTTGGTCGTCCTGCCGAGCGAAGCACTCAAACCGGGCAACCGCGTTTGGCAGTTTGTTTCCGACCCGAGCGTTTTAGACGCGTCGATCCTGCCGAATTCGGACGAGGAAAGCGACGGCAACGCGGCAGATTCGAGCGACACCAACTCGCAAGTTGCCGACGCCAACGCCGAATCGAATGGGGACAGTGACAACACTTCTTCCGGTGGTGAAGCCGACACGGAGGATGGCGGCGAGGACGTTGCTCAACGAGACCCGCTCGACCCGTTGTCTGGTTTTGATCCCGCTGCGTGGGTGGCCGGCAAACTGATCATTCGCGAGGACATCCGACCGGTCGATCGCTTTGTGACCGAGAAAGAATTCATCGCTTCTCTGCCTGCCGAGGGAAACTCGCGCAGCGAAAATGGTGACGGGATCGATGACTCAATGACGGGGCAGTCGTGGATTTGCGAAGTCCCAGGCGGTGTGTTGACAGATGGTTCCTACGTCGTCGTGTCGCCGGTAGGCAACATGCAGTCGGACGTCCATCCCGTCCGTGCTCCGGCGAGCATCGTTGTTGACAACCCGCCCGCAAACATCGCTGAACTGCCCGTCGAAGATGCAAAGCATGACGCCGGGAAGCAGAACCTGACCGACGCGTCCCGTGCCGAGCATACTGTTTCACTCAACGCCGCCGGAGTGAATCGATGAGAAGAGCGATCTCATGGGCGATTCACAACGCGCCCGGAATGAACGTGGTGATGTTCGCGTTGGTGATGATCGGCGCCGGCGCCTTCATGACCATGCGACGGGAGGTCTTCCCCGAATTTGAGTTGGAGGTCGTGATGATCTCCGTGCCGTACCCGGGTGCGACACCGCAGGATTCCGAGGAAGCGATTTGCCAAAAGATCGAAGAAGCGATTCGTTCGATCGATGGAATCAAAAAGGTGACGTCAATCGCGATGGAGGGAACCGGTTACGTGCTCGCCGAGTTGCGAACGGATGTCGACGACGTTCAAAAGGTGATGTCGGAAATCGACCGCGAGGTGGATCGGATTCCGAGTTTCCCCGAACTCGCCGAAGACGCCAGCGTCGAACAGATCACGTTTCGCGAAACGGCGATCCGCGTCGGAGTGATCGGTCCGGACGATCGGTCGCGGCGCGGCGAACTGGCCCTGCGTGAGGTGGCCGAGCGGGTCCGTTCGGAAATGCTGCTTCTACCGAGCGTTTCGGTCGCCGAATTGATGGGAACGCGAGACTATCAGATCGATGTCGAGATCCCGGAGGCGACGCTGCGATCGTACGGCTTAACACTCGATCGCGTGGCGGGAATCATCCGCGCCCACAATATCGAATTGCCCGGCGGTCAACTGAAATCACAGGGGCAGGAGATCCTGCTGCGTGCGAAGAACAAAGGACGCGTCGGTCATGAAATCGAACGCATCCCTTTGATCACCGAACCGGGCGGCGTCGTGCTGACCGTAGGTGATCTCGGTGTCGTCCGCGATGAGTTCGAAGACGTGACCGCGGTCGGCGAAATCAACGGCGAACCGGCGATGGTCGTCAACGTGCAGCGAACCAAGAGCGAGGATTTGCTCGCGTTGGTCGACGACGTCCGCGGTTATGCCGATCGCGTCCAGGGTGAACTGCCGCCGGGTTACCGGTTGGTGTTGTGGGGCGATACGAGCGTCGATGTGCGTGACCGGATGGCGTTGTTGCTCCGTAACGGTGCCCAGGGTTTGTGCCTCGTGTTCTTGGTGCTGGCGTTCTTTCTCGAAGTCCGTTTGGCGTTTTGGGTGGCGTTGGGGATTCCGATTTCGATCATGGGTGCGGGGGCCGCGCTCGCGTACGGTGATCAGACTCTCAACATGCTATCGCTGTTCTCGTTCTTGATCGCACTCGGGATCGTTGTCGACGACGCGATTGTGATCGGCGAAAACATTTACGCTCACCGGCAAATGGGCAAGACGTTGATGGATTCGGCGGTGGATGGTGCGACGGAGGTGTTGCCGAGTGTGACCGCGTCGATCGCAACGACCGTGATCGCATTTTCGCCGATGTTCTTTGTGTCCGGCGTGATGGGCAAATTCATGGCGGTGATCCCTTTTGCGGTGATCGCGATGCTGATCATTTCATTGTGGGAGAGCACGTTTGTTCTGCCATGTCACCTGGCTCATTCGCATGCCGGATTCTTTCGCTTTGCCGCGATCATAACCTACCCCCTGCGTCCGTTCATGCTGCTGTTGCTGTGGATCAACTCCCACGCGAGCGACGCGATGGAATGGTTTGCGGAGAAGATCTACGTGCCGACGCTGCACTTCTGCTTGCGGAACCCGGTGTTGCCGATCGCGGTCGCGTTCGGAATGTTGGTCGGGACGTTCGGGATGATTCGCGGCGGTGTCGTGCAGACGGTTCTGTTCCCCAAGACGGACAACAATTACCTGCAGGCGACGGTGGTCTTTCCCAACGGAACCCCGGCCGGTGCGACCGATGCCGCGACACGGCGGATGGAAATCGCATTGGCAGAAGTCAGCCGCGAAATCGCTCAAGAGCGGGCGGCCAAGGAACGACGCCCGATCGAAGCAATCTACACGCCGGCACAAGGAAAATACGTCGGTCCGGTTCGATTGGCCTATCGTGAAGTCGGTGCGATCACCAACACACAGGGGCCGATGGGCGGGCAAAACAACAGCGGCAGCAACGCCGGTCAGATTTTTGCGGAACTGCACGACACCGAAATCCGAAACGTCCACAGCGACGAGTTGATCAACCGGTGGCGTCGCAAAGTCGGCGAGATACCGGGGATCGAGAGAATCACCTTCGGAAGCGTCGGCACCGGCCCGGGGGGCAAACCGATCGAGTTCAAATTGCTGGCCTCGAGCGAGGACATCGACGAACTGCTCGAAGCAACCGAGACGATGAAAAAACGCGTCGAGAAATTTGCGGGCGTCTATGACATCTCCGACGACAACACGCCGGGCAAGTGGGAGTTTCAATTCCGCGTCAAAGACACCGCGCTGTCGACCGGCGTGACACCAACCGACCTCGGGCAAACGGTTCGCAACACCTACTACGGCGCCGAAGTGATGCGTTTGCAACGCGGACGGCACGAGGTGAAATTGATGGTGCGATATCCGGAAGAAGAGCGTGCGTCGCTCGTGAATTTCCGAGAGATCCGCGTTAGCGACAACAGCGGAACGATGCGGCCGATCGGTGAACTCGCCGAAATCGATTTGCAGCGAGGTTTCTCGGAGATCAACCGCGTTGACCAGCAACGCAGTGTGACGATCTCGGCCGACCTCGATGAAACAACGGCCAACGCCGACACGATCATTTCCGAATTGAAACGCGACTACCTGCCTGAGTTTTCTCGCATGTACCCCAACGTTTCGATCCGGTGGGAAGGCCAACAGGAACAAAGCCGCGAATCGGTCGGCAGCCTGTTGGTCGGCTTTGTGGTCGCGATCGTTTGCATGTTCGTGCTGCTCGTGCTGCAATTCCGCAGCTACGCACAACCGTTGTTGATTTTGGCCATCGTTCCGTTCGGAATGATCGGCGCGGTATGGGGACACGCGGTACTAAGTTTGCCACTGACCCTTTTCAGTATGTTCGGATTGGTCGCATTGGCTGGGGTGGTCGTGAACGACTCGATCGTACTGATCGACTTCATCAATTCCCGTGTCCGTGCCGGTGAACCGCCGCTGCAGGCTCTGCTCGAATCGGGGCAACGTCGCTTTCGCCCGATCATGTTGACGAGTTTGACAACGATCGCGGGCTTGGTTCCGCTGCTGACCGAGAAGTCATTCCAAGCCCAACTGTTGATCCCGATGGCGACTAGCCTGGCGTTCGGGCTGATGGTCGCCACGGTGTTGGTGCTGTTGCTGATACCGGTGCTGTATCTGCTTTATCTCGTCTGCCTCCAGGCGTTCGGGATTTCATTTGTGGAGATTCAGGAGTAAGGCTGAATCGAGCAAACGCCGCATTTCGGCAACCGCTTCTTTCATCCCGACCATGACCGCCCGGCTGACGATGCTGTGACCAATGTTGAGTTCACACATCCCGGCGATCGCGGCGACGGGTTGGACGTTCGCGTAGGTCAGGCCATGGCCGGCGTGCAGACGCATGCCGGCCTGCGTGACCTGTTCGCCAACGGTGCGCAGTCGCTCGAGTTCCGCGGACACGTTCTCGCGCGTTGCGACCGCGTAGGGACCGGTGTGCAATTCAACCGCATCAACGCCGAGTTTCGCGGCTGCCTCGATCTGACGCGGATCGGGGTCGAGGAAGAGGCTCGTTTGGATCCCCGCGTCGGTGATTCGTTCAACGGCGTCACGAATCCGTCCGCTGTCTGAGGCCACATCGAGACCGCCTTCGGTCGTCACCTCTTGGCGACTCTCGGGAACGAGCAACGCCCAATCCGGTTTTAATCGGCAACAAATGTTGAGCACGTCATCGGCACACGCCAACTCAAAATTGGTACTGACCTGAACCGTTTTCATGAACAGTTCGACGTCACGATCCTGGATGTGCCGGCGATCCTCTCGCAGATGAAACGTGATCCCGTTGGCACCTCCCTGCTCGGCGAGAGCGGCCGCGATCACCGGATCCGGTTCGGTCGTCCGACGAGCCTGACGTACCGTAGCGACATGATCAACATTGACACCGAGAGAGATGAAAGAGGTCATGGGGAGTGATTGAAAATGGGTCTGTAGGGTGGGGAAGGTACTCGCAGAATCACTTCAGCAAGGTTTCGACATAGTCGAGTTCGTAGGCGATGTCTCTCGCCATGGCTTGGTCACGGGTGAGCGAATCGTCAATCGCTAGCATCCCGGTGCGTTCGGCGTCCGGCAAAACGGACCAAGCATATGTTTCCACCTCGAGGTGGCCGGTGAATTCGAGCGGCGGTTGGACGCCTCCTTCGGTCGACGACAGTTCCTTGACCGCGTCGAGCGCGTTGGCGATGTCGTCACGCGTCGTCTTCAATAGCCCGAAACTCTCGAGGAATACGGGAACGTGAAAATGGATGACCCATCGTTGATCGCTCACCGGCGCGGTTGTTTGGTCGAGCAGTTCAGGCAAGTCATCCGACAACACGAATTGTCCGTCCGCGGTCCGCCGTCCGGTTTGATGCAAATAGCGGTCTTCGGCGAACGATCGCAACTGTTCTAGGACGGCCGCGTGATCGGAAGGTTCGACCGATTTCCAATCGGCAACGATCGCGCTGCTGATCTGCACCTTGCCGAGAACGATCCCCGCGTCGGCATATCGCTGCAGCGTCTCGCGTTGGTCTTCCATCATCACCGCCGAATGGCAAACGTCGTGACAAACGCCGATGTATCGCCGATGCGTCGGGTCGGGCAGTTGTTTTTGGAACCACTCGACGAGTTGCTCGGGCGAGTCGAGGAGGCAGCCTGGTTCGGGTTCGATCGCGACCACGATCCGTTTGCCGGTTCGGTTTTCGAGCATCCGAAGGTCTTCTGCGAGCCTTCGGAAATTGGTGCCTGCGTGATGCAGTTCGTCTTCGGTGACATCGCGCCACACGGTCTCCGAGTCGGTGGATTCGGCCTCGTCGATTTGCCGTGGCCAACCCAGCGGCAACGTGCTGATCGTGCCTGTTTCTTCGCCTGCGGGCAACAGTTCGCCGAGAATCTTTGCGAGATCTCTCGTGTACGCGACGCGATCATCGCTCCACCACGGCGGTTGGTAAACCGCATGCTTGACACGTTCACCGTGAAAGTTGTCGTAGGGGAAACCGTTAATCGTGTAGGCGAGGAGGTTGTTGCTTTTGATCGCGTCCACGAGCGGCGGCATGCCGTGACGACGCAGCGCGACCGACGCAACATGCGAAATCCACAGCCCGACGCCGAGTGGGCCGGTTGCTTCCTGGCGACGCTCGGCCACTTCGGCGGAGACCGATTGCAAGTTTTGACAGATCGCGTCAACTTCGATACCGGGATGGATGTTCGTGCAGTAACCCAGTGTCCAACGGGCCAGCGACCGATTTGAGCGTGAAGCAGATGGCATGGATGAATTGGTTGACGTAGAAACGGTTCCCGCCTCCGACCTGTTCGGCGACGAGGCGTAAAGGGTAAGCTGCACGGGCTGACTTGTCGCCCCGCCGGGCATTTTTCTAACCCACGTGATCTCACATGTCTCACCTGAATGCCGAAATCATCGCCATTGGTGATGAAATGATTAGCGGCGCTCGTATCGATACCAACACCGCATGGTTGAGCCGCCGGCTCGCCGAGTTGGGCGTCGACGTTCATTTCCACAGCACGGTGGGCGATACCCTGTCGCACAACACCGACGCGTTTCGAATCGCGGTACGCCGAGCGGACATTGTCGTGGCCACCGGCGGACTCGGCCCGACCCGTGACGACCTGACCCGTGAAGCGATTGCCGAGGCACTCGGCCGACCGCTGCAACTCGACGAAGCCTCGCTGAAGCATATCGAATCGATGTTCGCGGTTCGCGGACGCGAAATGCCACAGCGGAACCGATCCCAAGCGATGTTCCCACTCGGTGCCTCGGCGATTCCCAACCCGCAGGGAACCGCACCGGGAGTCGACGCACCCTCGCCACGCGAAGACGGAACCGAGTCGCGAATTTTTGCGTTGCCCGGTGTGCCCGATGAAATGAAAACCATGTTCGACGCGTCCGTCGCGCCGGCAATCCTGTCGCTCAATCACGCCGGTCGCCACATCCGTCACAGCGTGATGAAGTTCTTTGGCGTCGGCGAGAGCGACATGGAAGAACGACTCGGTGACATGATCGATCGAGAACGGCAACCACGCGTCGGCATCACCGTCAGCTCCGCAACCATTTCTCTGCGCATCAGCGCGATGGGCGAAACGGTCGCGCAGTGTGAAGAGATGATCGCGTCGACGCGAAAAGAGATTCTCGATCGCGTCGGTGATCTCTACTTCGGCGACGGAGAAACGTTCGAACAACAACACGCGGTGGAAGCGATCTTGCGAGAGCGAGAACAGCGGTTGGTGGTGATCGAACTGGGCAACGCGGCACCGCTCGGCGACTGGCTCGCAGCCTTAGGCGATTCCCCTGTCATCGCCGGTGGATTGTCTCTCGCCAACCTCGGCGAGTTGTCACGTTTCGCCCGCGAGCCGATCCCGCCTGCTTCCGATGACACAGATGACTTCGCCGAGCGATACAACGCGTGCCTGCGAGTCGTACGTGAACGATTCCACGCGGACTGGATCGTGATGGTCGACGCCTACCCGGACCTCACCATTCACGAGGGCTCCGTACTGCCGGCCTCGCCGGTGACGATCCATGTTTGCGATCCCCGAGGGAACGTCGCAACGCAACACAAGCGAATCGGCGGTCACCCCAGTATCGTCCATCCACGCATCGCCAAAGCAGCTCTGATGTTCCTGCGAAGCGAACTGAAAGCGGCCGCAAAGTCGTAGCCGGAATAGCGTTCGACGCGTCAGCGAATGCCGCGGAAGATT
The DNA here is from genome assembly GCA_043101355.1 of Rhodopirellula sp. JB044. GTDB lineage: Bacteria > Planctomycetota > Planctomycetia > Pirellulales > Pirellulaceae > Rhodopirellula. The sequence goes on along the minus strand of JBICHZ010000165.1, from coordinate 8,861 downwards.
GGTGGTGATGTGGGGTTGGATAATCGAGGATGATTGTTCGACGCGGATTTATTGGCCCTCGCCATCTTCACTCCCAACTCAGTTCACTCAATCCGGATGTCCATGCTTTCGAACGGACGTGGTTCCACGAATGCGGTGGCGGACATTGAAACGTCATCAGCTCGCGTTTCGTCGGGTGCTCGATCGTCAGTCGATAACTGTGCAGAGCGATCCCCGACGGCCAGTCCGATTGGCTGCCGTATTTGCGATCGCCAAGCAGGGGCCAGCCGCGGGCGGCAAACTGAACCCGAATTTGATGCTTGCGTCCGGTCAGCGGTGCGACCGCAAAAACGTTCCCCTCATCGGTCCGGTGCAACGTTTGGTACAATAATGACGCGGGTTTGGCGTCGTCGCGTTTGGTGCGGTGAGTTCGCATTCGGTGGGCACGGTCGTCTTTGTAGACGAAATCATCCAACCGACCACCCTCGTCGAGCGGCGCGGCGGGATTCGGTTCCGGGCGAGCGACCGCGAGGTAAGTCTTTCGAATTTGCTGAACCGCCGGACGTGGTTGCCGGCTCTCGGATTCGAGTGACTTGGCGTGTTGGGCGAACTGCGTGTTCAGTCGAGCGGCCGCCTTGCTGGTCCGAGCCAACACGATCACTCCGGACGTCAGCGAGTCCAACCGGCTGACGATTCCGACGTAGACGCCGTGCGGCTTCTGATACTTTTCCTTCAGGTAGGCTGCCGCGACCGAGTGCAGCGTCGTACGACCGGCATCGCCCATCGTGGCGAGCCCCGCCGGTTTGTTGACCACGAGCAAATGATTGTCTTCGTAAATCACATCCAATGCCGCGGCGGACGTGGTGGGCGGTTGGCTACGTGCGGGGGCCATCGACGTCGTTTCCGTTGCTCGAACCGCCGTCAAACTTGTCGTGGGGGGCCTCGTCGCCGTCCGTTTCAACGGCATCTCCGATCAATTGAAAACGGCTGCTGTGAATCCATCGCTCCCAAATTCGGGCTTTGCGGAGATTCAAATCGTCGGCGGAGACTTCATGCCGCTTGCCACGCCGCGTCCGCAGCACGAGCGTTCCGTTCTCAGCGACCGAATCGATAATCCAGTACTTATCTACCGTGTACCGGTACATGTCGCCCTTTGACGCCGCATGGACATTTTCGGCACGCGGCCCGGGGCTCGCGCTGCTTTTTTGTTTCGTATAAATCACCCAATCGCCCGGCTTGTAGTGGTATCTGGATGGCATACGGGAACCTGAGGAGCGAAACGGGGAGCCTCTGTTGTACCTTGAACGAGGGGAGTTTGCTACCGAGCCAATTTGTCGCGGCGTGATTCGGGAATTAGATTAGTATATCTCCTGCAGCTTTCCGACTCCCCCTCTCTCCCTTTCCCTCACCGCTTTTTCCTCATGCTCTATTTCATCTGCTGGGTCGTGTTCTTGGTCGGCGTCATCCTTTCGGTTGTCGTCGCGCATGTGATGAGCAACCGCGGCAGCAAACCCGCTCCGGCAGCGGCTGACGAAATGATGCTCAGCGAAGAGACGCCCGACGGCGAAGAAGCGATGGAAGACCCGCAGGCTTTCGAGGAAGTCAGCGAGTTTGGAACCGACGGCGTCGAGCAGGTCGACGACTTTGAGGCGTTCGAAGAAGAGTTCAAGTAGCCCGCAGACGCGCCCCGGCTACCTGTCGGACAACCGCAGGCTAATTGTCGTCACGCCACGTCGGACGTTTGCGACGGGCTCGCGGATGGTGGAAAACGATATCGTAAGGCGAATCGCTCGCTTTCAATTTCCGGCCCGCTGGTCGTTCGGTCGGCCGGACTACTTTCGCACGCAGCTTTTTCGTCTTCTCGAAATGCTCATCGTCGAGTTCGAACTCGACATACATCTGAGGCTGCGGCAGAACTCGTGGGTCCGCTTCCCACGCCATCTTGTGAAAGAACACGTCCTCGCGGAAATCTTCGGCTTGAATGAACCCGAATTCGTTGTCGTCGCGAACGTACTTGATTTCGCCGAGCCGCTTCTTTTGGATTCGAAACGGCTTGTCGAACTCGTCGTCACCGCCACGTTGCTGTTTCGAGGTAAAACCAGAGAGCGGACGATCGGACACGTGAGACTTTGTGCAAATGAGTGGACAGTGGGAAATCGACGTCGATCTTAATTCAGTTGGTGGGAGTCGGCAACGTGCGGAACGCCTAACCAACGCGAAACGCTGCTTGCGGTCGCCGAACGGATGAGTTTTGGCCATAGCCACTCGTCAGCCGTCGACAGGATATCAGCGGTGGCGGGTATGCGGTGCCAAACCCCCGCCGCGATCTCTTCGCAGAGTTGCTCCTGCGTCCACCCCAAGTGCCCGATGATCAGCCGATAAGGAATCGGTTGCCCGGATTGCAACAACGCCTCGAGATGATCCCGGTGCGCGGCGACGTAGATACCTTCACCCGCCTCCGCTTCGCCGAGTTCACGCGATCCGTGAACGGCAACAATCGGACCCGACAAAGGCCCACCGAAGTGCAGTGCCTTGCCAACGAGCAGCTTGCCCGCGTCGGTTTCCTCGCCCGATCCGATCAAGGCAAGGTGTGCCTGCGCCGGGATATTGCCTTCCGTCGGTGTTGGGTCGTGTGCGTCGGTCGATCCGGCGTCGCTAAGTTCGACACCATCGACATCGCCTGACTCTTCACGATCAGCCTGTTCGCCACCTTCGCCAAAAAGTTCGGCGAGCCGGTTTGACGCCGCTTCGCTGTTGGGGGCCATGCCGCTCGGGAGCTCCGGTGCACCCATCGTGGGACCGGCGACCGCGGAAGGATCGTCAGCGCCGGCGGGAATCGCGAGCTGCAGTGGACGATTCAGCATCAACCCGATCGCTGTTTGATCATCTTCGTAGACGAGCAAGCACACGCCACGATTCAAGATTGTGCCATCGACATTGGTGGACGCCACCAAAAGATCGCCCACTTGAGAATTTCGCATTACAACTTTCCAAATTGAGACGCGGTTGACGAGAAACGTTCTTCTAAAGAAACCGCAGAAACACACACGGGCGTCACCGGCTGTCTTCGTTTGCACATCACCGATGGTTCGCCGAACAGAACGCCCACGGGCGTTGAAAGGCATGCCACCTTGGCAGACTGACGAGAACCCATTCCTATATGGCAAGCGGCGCGCCAAACCCGCTTAACTTCAGCCTGAAAGGGCTTTCCCCCTTCAATGTGCAAAGCGATGAATTCAAATTCAGGAGACGTTTCAAACTCGCGAACCGACGCAACGCCGGACTCCCCCAACACCAACGTGACGACGGCCAACGTGACCGCACCGGTCGGTCGCGTGGACCAAATGCGGCGTAACTACACACTCGGTGGCCTCTTAGAGAAAGACGTTGCCTCGGACCCGTTGGTTCAGTTTCACCACTGGTTCAATGAGGCCGCAGGGCATCGAGCCACCTTCGACACCGACGCTCAGGCGGGTGATGCCGACGAAGGATCGCCCTCAGGAATCCCCGAGTGGTTCGAACCCAACGCGATGACCCTGTCCACCTCCACCCCGGACGGTCACGTGTCCAGCCGGATCGTCTTGCTCAAGGGCGTCGAAGAAGAACAGTTCGTGTTCTTTACCAATTACGACTCGGTCAAAAGCCAACAGATCGACGTCAACCCGATGGTCAGCCTCTGCTTCTTTTGGCCGCACCTGCAGCGTCAAGTGATGATCTCGGGACGTGCCGAGCGGATCGCGAGAGAACGCTCCGAACGTTATTTTCATTCGCGGCCGAGAGCCAGCCAACTCGGTGCCCACGCGAGCACGCAATCATCGGTGATCGAGTCCCGTGAGGTCCTCGAGGCTCGGTTCGAGAAGTTAACCCAACAGTTCCCAGGCGAAACCACGATCCCCCTTCCCGACAACTGGGGAGGCTTCGCCGTGACGCCAACCGAAATGGAATTCTGGCAAGGCCGAACCAGTCGCCTGCACGACCGAATCGTCTACCGACGCGATCTGAACCAACCACCGGGAACCCCATGGAAGATCGAACGTCTGTCGCCCTAACGGTCTGGGACAGCCAGATCGCTAAGGAGCGAAACTCGCCGACTGCGTGATGATTCAATAAGTGTCGCCGATCTCTCCGAGATCGGAGCTTCCCTCAAAACCGATCACGGACTGATCGGCGACTTTCGTTACGGCCTCAACTTTCATGTTTGGCTGCGGTCATCTGGCCGTCGACGAGAAGGAAGTATGTGTTCTCCGAGAGAACATTTTCGTCGCTATCCTGCAGTTGCATCTCGACGTAGAACTTGTCTCCACGTTCTCCGGGAACGGGGACCTTCACCGCGGCGAATGATTTCGAACTGTCGGCAGTGACATCACCGATCCGCTGAGTCGCCGGATTAGACTCGCGTTTTGGGGCAGATACATGGTTTGTTTGAAAAGTGATGCAGGTCGATCGACGGCAGAAATAACCATGCGGATGTTGATGCGGTTGGCGGCGACTCAAAACAAAAGCGTCAGCGGAAGGTACATCTTGCCGCTCGCCGCGTTCTTCCAATCCGCTACGATGCATCTTCTCGACAGGCCTCTCGCCGATGAAATTGGAAACGCGGCGCGCGACGTGATCGGGCTCGATATAACCGGCGGTGAATCGAGCAAGTGAGAACGTCGGAAGCGAAAGCGAGCGTCCTCCAATGGCGAAACAACCCACAGGACAATCCTATGCTCCGCATCATCACAGCATCTGTCTCGATCTTCTGCTTGACCGCTCTAGCGAGCCGCGCCGAAGTCATCGACATGCCGCGAAATCTCGACCAGGAACGTGACCGCAACGTTCCGATCGCGTTCCATCTTCCCGACCAGACCGATGCTCGCCCTTTGGTGTTGGTGTCTCACGGCGGTGCGGGCAGTCGTCATGGCATGTACGCACTCGCGTCGGAGATCGCGACCCGTGGTTACGTGGTGGCTTGTTTGGAACACGTGACCAGCAACACCGACAACATTCGTCAACGGATGCGAACCAAGCGACTCGGTTTTCGCGACGCGTTGCTCGATAGCGCCGACGACATGGTGCCGAGGAAACAACGACCGTTGGACGTTCGTTTTGCAATCGATTTAGCCGAACGACTCAACCGCGAAGATTCCCGATTTCGAGATCGAATCAACTTGTCTCAAATTGCCATCGTCGGACATTCCTACGGTGCTTACACCGCGATGACATGCTGCGGCGTCAAACCGGTCAAAATCAAACAGGACTTAACCGAACCCAGGATTAAACTGGCGATCGCGTTCAGCCCCCAAAGTGCCAACGGCAACTTCTTTGACCGCAACAGTTTCTCTGAGGTGGACCAACCGTTTGTTGGGGTTTCAGGGACTCGCGATATTTCAGGCGCGGGACACAAAGACTTCTTCCGGCTGATGCCGAAAGGTGACAAGCATTTGATTTGGTTCACCAACGCGAACCACTTTAGTTTCTCGGATCCGAGTGGAGGCCCGAGAAGGCTTCCCAATCCCGACACCGATGTCACCGCCGCGCTGCAGACGATCGTACCGAGCATCCTCGACTTCTATCTTCTCGGTGAAGGGAAACTCGACGAAGAGAACCGCCAAGAGCTCATCGAGCAAAGCCTCGGCGGCAAAGTCCGCCGCATCGATTGGCAAGTGAATTAGTTCCGCTCCGAACGGCTCGTTCAATTCGCCGGTGAGAGCTTGCCACGGTTCCCCATGATAACCGCGACTAACGCCGATCGGCTAATGCGTGTGGATTGCACAACATCCACGTGCACTATCGCCGGGGGCGACTCCCCGGTCGGTTTGCGGGACCCGTTGGCAACTCATCATTGCTCCGTTTCCCATCGTTGTTCTTATCAAACTGGTCGAGGGGCTTGTGTCGCGACTCGATCGACTTCGACCCGATCACCGGTTCGATGCATTGGTCCGTGAGGGAATCCCGGATCGCTAGGGAACGACATCCTCTATCTCCGGAGGTTGCTTTGGATCGGCTATCGTATCGGTGGATCAGTCCGAAACGCAGTACAACGCTTGATCGCTGCGGAGATACAGCTTGCCATCGGAAACGGCGGGCGACGCGTTGAAGTCGGATTCATCGTCGGCGATGCGGTTTCGAGCAATCGGTTCGAACGAGTCATTCGGTTTGTAGACGATGGTTCCGCTTCGCCGAGTGACGACGTAGATATAATCGCCGATCAAAATTGGTGAAGCATAAACGGGACGCCCGCTCGCCAAGTCGCCGACCCGTTCGCGATAGACGACCTCTCCATCGGTGGCGGACGTGCAATAAGCAATCCCGCGATCGTCGACCCAATAGAATCGATCGTCCACGAGCAGCGGCGTCGCCACATACGAACTCGATCGATTCGTCCACTGCACACGAGAGTCGGTCACGTCGTCTTTGCCGCCCGCCTTCACCGCGATACTGCCTGACGCCCGATAACCTCCGAAACTGTAGATCGTTTCATCGTCGACAATCACCGACGGACAAACGTTGCCGGTCATTGGGGTTTCGCAGTACCACTTGAGTTTGCCGGTTGTGGGTTTGAGCGACCAAATCTCGCCAGGAACACTGATGACGATTTCTGCATCGCCGCCGTCACGATTGACCAAACGCGGCGTGCCGTAGGTCAACTCGAGCATGCCGGCTTCCTGTTTCCAACGTTGCTGGCCGGTCGCCTTGTCGAGGGCGATGATCGATTGCGATTCTTCCGATGCGTTGACGATCACGGTGTCCTGGTAAAGGATCAAACTCGCCGCGGATCCCCACTGGCGATTGCTCGATTCTTTTCCCACGTCGACGCTCCAGTTTTTCTTGCCCGCGAGCGTGATCGAGTGCACGCCACCTTTGCCGAGAAACACGTAGACGTTTTCACCATCGGTCACCGGCGTGTTGCTCGCGTAGCCGTGCTCGGTGATGTAACCACGATAGCTGTCTTCGCGATAGTCGATCGGATAGTCGACCGACCAAAGTTGATCGCCAGAGTTTTTGTCGAAACACACAACAACCCGTTTCGCATCACCGTCTCCGCTGACGTAGCAGGTCACGATCAATCGGTCGCCAACAATGATGGGACTCGATGAACCAGTCCCCGGCAGAGCGACCTTCCACGCCAGGTTGTTCGACTCGTTCCAGGTCGTCGCAACCTGTTCAGTGGACCGAGCCGAACCGTCCGGGCCCAAGAAGCATGGCCAATCGCTCGCGATAAGATCAGCGGCGGCAACAACCAAACAAACAGCAGCAATCCACGCACGCAACATAAGATTTCGCATTCAAAGAAAAGAAGATGAGTCGTTATCCGAAAACCGTCGCATAGCAATGGTGCGATCGGCAGTCATTCGACCGAAGTTCGATCGACGGCACGAGAAATTGCCACTGCTCGAAGGCAGTGGCAATCGGCATTATGCACGTTCACGCACGCGATGCACGTGCGTGTTTTCGCGTAGGATGTTTTACTGTGGCCGCTGAGGACGGTCCGGTCGGTCACTGCCGCGTCCACCGCCTCCACCTCGCTTACCGCCTTCGCGCGGTCCTCCTTCACGGTGCTGACCGGCTTCGGGGCCATGACCTTGGGGCGGGCCGGCGGTTTTGAACTGTTCCATTTGCTCGCTCGTGAAGATCTCAGCGAGTCGCTTGTCGACGTCGGCCTGCAAGGCAGCGAGATCGGCTTGTTGCTTGTCACTCAGTTCCAACGTGTTCGCAATCGGATCGGGCACAATTTGACCGGGCTCAGGCGGTGCACCATGTGGACCGTGCCCACCATCGCCACCTTCATGAGGCGGCGGGCCACCGGGACCGCCCTGCCTGCCGTGTCCTTCAAACCCATGCTCACCGTGGGGAGGACCGCCGGGGCCACGTTCGCCATGCGGAGGCCCAAAGTCGCCTTGGCCGTGTCGACCAGGGCCATGTTCGCGGGCGCCGTATTCACCGGGTCGCATACGCCCCTGCTCCATACGCCCCTGCTCCATACGACCCTGCCCATCGCGGCCGTGAGCCTCGCGGCTTCGTTCGCCACCTGGGCCCATCGTCTCCATCGCCTTGATCAAATCTTCCTTGGTGACACTGCCGTCGCCATCGGCGTCGGCGTGATCAAACAGTTGCATGATCATTTCATTTGGCGGACCACCTCGCATGCCAGGGTGCATTTCGCCGTGCATGCCACCGCGCGGGCCTCCTTGCGGGCCGCCACCTCCGGGAGGCTGGGCGACCAAAAGACTGGGAACACACATCACGCCGGCAACCACGGCGCATTGAATCTTTCGCGAGACCATTGTTTTTCCTCTGAACCTGAACGTGGGGAATCTTTTTGATAGGGATCGTTGGCGATTTCGCCGGACAGACTGACATGCGTCTTCCTCGATCCGATCGGGCCAGAGTTTTTGATTTTTTAACCGACGGAGTCCACAGACCACTTACCTCGATTTGCCCGAATGCAGAAATCCTGCCTTCGGTAGATGCAATCCGAGCACGAAAAAACCCGCGTCTCGCTTTGAAACGCGGGTTTTGATGTTTGCAGTTGCTAGGCAGAAATCAGTCAGGCTTGTTGCCCGCTGCCTTGGCTTCTTCGTCGAGCTGAGCCATACTTTCTTCAGATTCCTTCAAAAGACGGCGGTACTCTTCTTTCGCATCTTCGCTCGCACTCTCGGCAACGTTGCTGTTGCCGCCGGAATCACAGCCGACCGACACGCAACCAACGAAGAGCGCGGAAAAAAGCACAAATGTTTTCATCGTTATGGATTTCCTGGGGGACAGGAGGCCTGCTCGATGAGCGGCCTCGAAGATAGGTGCCCGTCGTTTCGTGCCCCTAACGTGGAGCACGAAAAATTCAACGGAAGATCACGCCCACCCGGGCGATCCCCGGTGGAGCTTTAGAAACGAATCTT
>JBICHZ010000164.1:0-4684 GCA_043101355.1 Rhodopirellula sp. JB044 | reverse complement strand
GTCCGTTTGTCGAGTGCCTGCAAACGGTAATTGGACACCATGAAGACCGACACGTCCTGCGTGTAATCCGAATAGCATGACCGGTGAAGATCGATAAATTTCACACGCTCAGCCGACGGATCGATGATAATGTTGTCCAGGTTGAAATCGCCGTGGATATAAACCGAAAACGGCGGTGTGACCTGCGACTCCTTCTCTTCCGCCTCATCAATCAGGTCGCGGAGTGACTTAGTGCGACTTTGGCAGATACGCCCTCTTCCTCGATCGAATTCGGGATGCACCTCGACGACGCTGCCGAGTCGCTTGCGCAACTGCGTCATGTGTTTCGGGCTGACCTGTTTATCCGATTTCGTTTCTCGCCAAACCGCTTTAAGTGTCTTCGCGAGTTGTTGTTGGGCGAGTTTGAGCTGCTCATCCGATCCCGACAGCAAGACTTTATCAAACGTAAAACCGGGAAGATGCTCGATCATCAACGACGCGTTGTCGCCACGTTTCCGATACGAGAGAATTTGCGGCGCGATCCCGGGAAAGATTTCGTGCCAATTCTCGACGCTTTTGCGTTCCTCTTTGAGCTTGCGTTTCTCGCCATCTTTCACGATGGCCGCAAAACCGTTCGAGCGGCTTCGTCCGATGCGCGAGATATTCGTCCCCGAGTTTGTCTCGGCAACCTTTGCGACCGTCGCCCGGTCGATACCGAGGTCATCAAACGCGGTCTTCAACAAATGAAACCGATCACGCTGCATCGGCCGGCCTAATCGGGCACCGACCATCGACTCGCTGACGTCGCGTAGCACCGCACTCATCTCGTTGAGCTGCGTCGCGATGAAGAACGCCGTCAAGACGCGCTCAGGGTGTTCGATGCTCTGCAGCTCTCGGGATTGCCCTTCGAAGAAATTTTCATGCTTAGATGACATCGCCACCGCGAGGTCACTCACCTTCATCGCGGTCTTGGTGCCTTCTTCTTCGATTCCCGAACGGATCAGTTCAATGCCTTTAACCACGTCGTCGAGCAAACCAGTCGACGAAAGCGATTTGAGAATCCCTCGTCGCTTGCAACCGTCGAGCTGGCGTGCGCAGTCGTGAATCAGACTGGTCAGGCGTTCGAGCTGGGTGGCGATGGATTCGGCGGCCCGCAACGAATGCGTTTCGATCTTTTCGGTACCGCCGGAGCCCTGAACCGCGTTGGCGCATGCGTCTTGGATACGCATCTTCAGATTGTACGAGTACCCACGGCGGTCAAAAATTCGTTGCGTCAGCTCCGCCGATGGAGCATCGAGCAATTCGACCAGATTGTTCAACTGCGTGCTCGTTTCGGCGAGCATGAACTGCAGATTGTCACGGATAGGTTGTGGCAGACGCATTGGACTCAATCAATCAAACCGAGATAGGTGGGAGCGTCGGACGCCTCGGTGTCGCGTTTTAAAATCTGTTGTAGCGACTGCGGCCATAACATGTCCGCCGATTCGCTCGCGAGATCCAACCACACAACGTCCTGCTGGTGTTTGTCGGGGCTGCGTCCGTTGGCCGCAACATAGTCGTCGGGAATATCACAAAGGAAGAGGAATTCGATCTGGTGTCGCATCGTCGCCGGCGACGTGTCTCGCTGCTTGAAGTAGTCAGCAACGTGCACGAGATCACGCACCTCGACGTCCGCACCGATCTCTTCGACGCATTCGCGACGCAAACCATCTTCGAGAGTCTCCCCAACCTCAGCCCCGCCGCCTGGAAGCGTGAAACGGACTTCGCCGTTCCCGTACACCTTGCGCTGAACCAGCAACATACCGTCGCGGAAGATAACCGCTCGCACCGCGTTACGCATCACCGGCGAGAAATCAGCTGCACTTTTTTGCATGCTCATAGCATGATCAATTCTCAACATATCCAATGGATCCTTGCATCCGTTCGGTACTAGCTGCAGTGAGCGTCGTTGCTGCGGTGAGCGTGAAAGCGACGCGTCGACGTTAGACCGTTAAAAAAGCCTCTGCCATCGAGGCGAGTGAAAATTCCTAGTTGGCTGTGGCCGCTTCCGTGCCCGCAGCATCACCGGCGGGAGCGTCACTGTTTGCTGCGGTGTTTTCGTCCGCACCATTTTCCGAGAGAACCATCGTGAACTGCTTCCTCATTTCGGCAACTCGCTGATCCGACCACCAACTCGCAAAGTCGGCTCGTGTTGCTTCGAGCTCTTTCTTCTCAAACTCGATCATCTCTTTGATCGCAGATTTGCAATCGCGGGCCCCTTTGGTCTTCAACAGACCTTGGTAGAAAGCGATCGCCGACGCGTGATCGTTAATCGTGCCAAGTTTGTCTTGCAACACGACAAAGGTTGCCGTGTTTTGTTTCGTGAACTTTCCGCAGAACGCCGGCGACAAAAGATCGATCGCGTAGCGGATGTTCTTTCCTTCGATCCGCAACTGATGCAGCATCTCGATGTCGCTCATGTCTACCGCGGCGGCGGCGAAAAACCGTTCTACCATCGGCTCGAACGCGGTCCGCGCGAACGTCCCGAAATCGGGCTGTTCCCCCTCACCACGCCATTTCACCGACTTCAATAGCCGCTTCGCGTTGGCCTGAAAATTCTGCTGCTTCGCCTTGGCATAGCCACGTTTGATCTCGCGCTGCGCACGTTTCCGCTGCGACTTGACAAAGTCCAACAGGGCACCGAATTCCTTCGACGATGACTGCGGATCGAGTTTGAGCAATCTTAACTGCAAGATGTCCAAATCTCGTGCTTGGCCCGCCGCTTTCCGGAGAGCCCGGAGTTGTTTGTTCACCAGCCGTCTTTGTTTTCGCGATAGCAGTGACGCGTACAACTCGATCGCCGCGTTTGCGCGACGGACGCTCACGCGTAACTGATGAACATATTCGATGTCTTCGTTCGCTCTCTTCGCTGCCTTCGGCGCATATCGCCATGCCGCCTTCAATCGCTGCTTCAGGCTCTCTTTTGCCGCGGCAGTGACCGGTGAAGACGACTCATAGGTGACGGAAAACTTTTTGGCTTTACTCATTCAGTGTGATCAATGACGTCGAGAGCCAGCGGTCAAGACGTGCACGGGCTGGCTAGAAATGTGAATTTACGGTTAAGCTTACGTAGCGTCATATCAAAGGCAATACGAATTGGTTGATTCTCGTAATTCTTAACAATTGCCAAGGCTGCCGAGGACACTGCTCCGCCATCGATTTCGTACGACCTCGCGTCTGATACATAGACGGTAGACCGATTCGATCGGCATGAGGCCGCCGCCCCGTCGAGCGAGCGATCGGACGCTGCAGGCACATCCACACTCTTTACGTCCACTTAATGAACAAAGGCGGGTTCACTTACGCGAACCCGCCTCTATCGACTGGATGATCCCTTTGTGGTGCACGCACCCCGTTCGCCAGTCTCCCTTGAACCGTCTGGTGTTACCGACTCGAGCCGCCTCGCGTCGCCCTACCAGCGTGTGATGGACGTCTGCAGGGGCAGACGCCAGAACCGCGTCCGTGGAACGCAGTCTTTCGCATTCGCGATCGCGATGTCGAGATTCCACATGAGGGTTTCAATCTGCCCACTCACGCTCGCGGGCTGCGAGTCCTCCACGAACACGATCAATGTGTTGCACCACATCCGAGCGAGTTCGAGGTCGTCGACGGCCTCCTGCCATAAAGTATCGTCGTCCTCCACGAGTGCGTCGAAGCAATGAAAGAACCCCTCGTTGCAGAAATCCGAAATCAAGATCGCGGTCTCGCCTTCGATGCTGTCGTCTCCGATCACGTTCGAAATCCCGTCGGCGTACACCATCGAAACATAGCTGTAGACGTATGCGTTGTACTGGTCGGAATCGTCGGCCAGACTGGTCGGACTACCGGCGTTGGCGTTGACGGCCATGACGGCCAAACAGACGATCGGTGCGACCCACTTGGAAACCACTTTTTGGAACATTTGTTTTCCCCTCTCTAAATGCTGGATGTTGAAAAGCTGAACCATTCAGCTCAACACCGATCCAAGCGAGGAGTAGGGCGGCGTGTTACATCACCACCACAAAACCACGTCGTGCTCGAAGCGTGTAAAGTGAGAAGCTCATAACGTGACCGCATTGAATTCACCTCACCCCAGCGCAACGGCACCACGCAGCAATGGACAAAATCAGCTCCACGTCGCCGATCACAACACAGACGTTTCAAAAGGGAGTGCGGCGGGTGCTTCAACGAACGCCAAAGTGGAAACTCTTTCTCCTCGCCGCGTTGATTCTCGTTCCACTGATCGCGAGCGGATTCATTTGTTTCGCGATTCCGTTTGCGGCGTTCTTCTGTTTGCTGTTCTCCGCCTTTGAGCTTCGTTTTACCAATCCGATCAGCAATGTCTGGCTCGATGGCGACGAACTGTTGATGGAACGAAAGGAAGAAACCGAGCGAATCCCCTTTGCCAACATTCGGGAATTCAAACTGCGCGGGTACAACAATCCTCCGTACTGCGTGACCGAACTGAAAACGCCATGTCGATGGGGGACGACGGTAACATGGTTTCCACAACGATTGTCGTCCTTTGGCGAGATGCCAACTCTGATTCGAGAACTGCAAAACCGCGCTGATCAAGCAACAAACCCTAGCGACGACTCGCAGAACCAATAACCAGTCAATTCGATTGGGACCGATCGATCGTTCGGAGCAACACAGCAATCCGGTGGTGAGTTGCCTCATTCGCCGT
>JBICHZ010000163.1:0-3541 GCA_043101355.1 Rhodopirellula sp. JB044 | reverse complement strand
GTGTCAAGATCAGTCATCTCGTCAAACGAAAACCGGCAACAACCGAGTCGGCAGGCCTCTTGAAAACACCGACTCGCCGCTGCGTCACGCGTCGAAAGATGAGCCACGCGCAACCTTCGCCGATGACAATCGAATGGGTCGCGTTCTCCAACGTTTCCAAAACCTGTTCTTCCCCAACTCGCCAACAACGAATCAGATCCCACCCACAGCGAACGTCGCATTGCTCATTCCGCAACTCTGCTTAGGATGGTACGTGGGTTTTGTGCTGATCTGCGAACGACATCCGCAGTTCCCGCACACCGCACGCCCCGCACACCGCAATTGCCCCACACCGCAATTCGCCACACCACGATGCGGTATCGCCAACGCGTTACCGCCCCCGCCTGAACACCGCCCACCCTCCCACCTCAACGCGAAACCGTCGGCGTCTGCCCCAGATGCTCGAACGCTCGCGTCCCTCCGCCTGAACCGAGAGCCCAAATGACTGTTAGGTTGCTCTACTTTCGTCGCCAGTTCCTCTTGGCGTGTTTCGTTGCGATCGGAACGACTGCGTTCAACTTGATCGAACTGGACAACGCCGGCCGCGCCGCTGCTGCTGAAATCTATATGAGCCCGGACGGCGACGATCAGAACGCGGGAACCAAGAACGCACCGGTGCGGTCGCTCGCCGCGGCCGCCGACGCGGTGCTCGGCTGCCAACCCGGGCCCGGTCAACAGCCGATCACGGTTTGGATTTCGGGTGGACGCTACGCCACGACCGAGACCGTCACGTTGAACAAACGGTTTGCGGGGACACGTGGCAACCCGATCACCTTTCGCGCCGTCGAAGGCGAGACGCCGGTGTTCGATTCCGGAATCAGCGTCTCGCTCGAAAACGCAAAGCAGGTCGATTCGCCTGAGGTGATCGAGCGATTGCCCGCCTCGCACGCCGGTCGCGTTTACGCTCTACCGGTCTCCGACGACAAACTTCGCAACGCACTCGCGGCGAACTCGGCCAGTTGCAGTGTCGACGGTCATTTCATGAAACGGGCTCGCTATCCGAATGTCGGGTTCGGATACGTCGACAAAATCATCGACAAGGGAGCCGAATACGCTCACGGCCGCACGCCAGGAGATCCGCCGAAATGGTCGATCGACGATCCGATCGGCGGGCGTTTTACGGTTCGAAACAAAGACGTCTCCGCGTGGCAACGCGAACTACAAAACGGTGGCAACGCGAAAGTATCCGGATACCTGGCATACGATTGGTACCGCGAAACGCATCCGGTCGCGTCGGTGGAGAACGGTCAAGTCCGACTCGCCGACTACGCCCGCTACGGGGTGATCAGTAAATCGAAGGTGCCCCGCCGGTTCGTCATCAGTAATCTATTGTGCGAACTCGACTCGCCCGGCGAATTCTACTTCGACGAGCAAGACAACGTTTTCTATTTCATACCGGGCAACGAATTGCACTCGGGCTCGGTTCTCAGCGTGCATGGCGGACCGGGCCCTTTCCGCGTCGATGGAGCCGCGTACGTCGCCATCGAAAAGATGATCGTCGAAGGAGTCGGCAAGGGGACCGCGGCGGTTGAGATCGCATCGGGCACGAACGTCGTGCTCGCCGGTTGTACGATCCGAAATTCGTCGCGGCCGGGCGTCGTGATCAACGGAGGCCAGCGTTGCGGTTTGCGTTCGTGCGATATCTACGACGTGGTCAATCACTTGACGCTCGGTGGCGGCAATGTGCGGGAACTCATACCGGCGAAGAACTTTGCGATCAATTGCCACTTCACACAGGTCAACGCGAGCGACTACTACGGCGCGGTGCGACTGCGAGGTGTCGGCAACGTCTTCCGTCATAACCTGCTGCACAACGCCCCCGGACAACTGATGACGTTCGGCGATTGCGACCAATTGATTGAACGCAACGAGTTTTTCAACATCGGCTACGAAGAAGGCGACGGGGGCGCGATCTATTCCGGCGCGGCGATGTGGAGTTGGGGAAACATCATCCGGCATAACTTTATCCATCACCTGATGTGCATCCCACAACTGCATCCGCGTGGCGGCATTTATCCCGACGATCTGGATCAAGGAGAAACGATCGAAGAGAACGTCTTCTACAAAGCCGCTCATCGGGCCGTGCTGATCAACGGTGGCGCGGGACACCGAGTCAACCGAAATCTGTTCCTCGAAGGTCACATCGGGATCTACAACACGCAAGGAGCCGCGAAAGAACTCTACAAAAAGATGTCACAGTTTGAATCGGGCAAACTCAAACGTGGCGACAAAGCCGACTACCTGTACCGGCTCGAGAAAGCAATCGGGGCCGAAGGATGGAACAACGAACCATGGGCGAGCCGGTTCCCGTTGTTCCGAAAGATCATGAACCAAGAAGAGATGCGGTACTACCCGATCGAGTGCGAGTTCGTCGGAAACCGATTTGCGAACAACTTCCGCAACATCGAATACCGCGTCGGCGGAGGCGAAAAAGGAGTCAAGGATGTGGACGACGTCTCGTTCATCCGATCGGCGGACAACCGTGAGATCAGCATGAAATTGTTTCGTGACCCCAATTCGCTCGACTTCCGATACGTCGAGGGGATACGAACCGCGCGTCTGCCCTCGATCCCGTTTGAACAGATCGGCTTAACTCGCGACCCACAGTATCGACCGACCGTTCCCAACAAGAAAGACTATCGCGTCGCGGTCAAACAACACTTCGCAGACCAAGCCTCGTACGACCCGAAAGCGGTCTACGACCCCGAGACCATCAACGATCAAGTGTATTTCAACACCGGCCTGCTTTTGTCCAAACGAGGCGGCTTGATCCACACCGCACCCTCCAAAGACTGAGAAGAATCGACAAGCCAACCAAGTCCGATTCACAAGGAAATCCGTAGTCCAGAGCAAGCGAAGCGACCTTCCGGCATCGCACGCTCGGATTCACTCAACCATGTCGACTTCTTCGACCTCATCCACCTCCGGATCGTCTCGGAACTCGGGATCAAACCGCGCAGTTTCGGAAACGACCTCAGGGTTATTCTCGATGTAATCCTCGATGTCGGCCACCGTCGGATCCTTCGGCGGCGACTTTTCCTCGCACCCCACAAACACCCCGACGACAAAAAACATCGACACAGTGAAAACAAACAAGCAAGGATTCATATCGTAAGATCAATTCGAGTTAGAAGCATGGGCGACGTTATCATGGTCGCCCGAGAACTTGCCGCCTTGAATCAAACTAGTGACTTTCTATTGATTTGGCGAGCGTCTCATTCCGCTTTTCTTGGGCTAGCCAACGCCTTTGCGTGGGTTCGTGCATCACCGAGAGTCTCGCCGACTTTCCCTACGGCCTTGAACCCCCAATTTTTTATCTCAGGTGCCAGTTTCTCAGGTGCCAGTGTCTCAGGTGCCAGTATCTCAGGTGCCAGTGACCGAAATTTCTCTCGAAAGACATTTCAAACGAAAGCAGGCCTCTGAAACAAACGCCCCGCCCTCATCGCATCACGAGGCGTGGCATTTCGCCAATACGAGACCCGCCGACGCGAAAAATGAGCAG